>JBLHNZ010000180.1:0-7578 GCA_047623245.1 Oceanicoccus sp.
CTTGAAGGCAGAGGATTATTTTTGGGCGCCATTGGTACGCCAGCTCGATCGACTTGATCCGTCTTATAAAGATTAATACTGTTTGTGCGGGCTTGTTCCAAGTAAAAACTGTTGGGCTAGATTCCAAAAAGGAGGCTGCGACACGTGTATCAGAACAAATGAGCTTGAGTCAGTTGAAAACGTACGCTGCGGCCACTGCGTTGTTGCACGAGAGTTGTGTGAAGCAGAGGATGTGCATTGCCGTTGACACTATTTTTAGATATTAACGTCCTCGTCGACCTGCTACAAAGGTCGCGAGGATGAAGGCGTGCCAGAGCTGACTTCTCTATTTATTGATACATCCGACACTGATAGAAACTTTATGTTGAAGCGACAAAATTACCGTGGAAGCCAAAGGGTACTCGCGTATTCAGTTTCACAATAGCGACCGGGTCAGATTCGAAATTCTGTGCGTCGATAACTCGTACTTCGCTCAAATTGGTTGTTTGATTGTAGACAACACTCAAAATATAACCCTCATCTTCTTTGTCACCGGTTGGCACAAATATCGGTTCGCCGCCCGCACACTCGTCACCAACGGCATGGTACTGAGACGTACCTTCGAGAAGGTCGTGTTTATATAAACCCCCAAAACCTTTTATCGGGTCAACTTCCAAAGTATACCCGAAGCGATGTGGGTGGCATTCAAAGCGGGGATTAACCCGTGGAAACTCTTGGTCTTTATCGCTCAATACCTCGCTTGAAACCGATCCGCCTTCGACATCGATTGTCCATCGTACCAGTTGCGCGCCCCTCGCATATTTACTGTCCTGCGCAGAAGTGAACACTTTGTTGTAGCGTATAACGTCCATTACGATTTTGTCACCATCGTCATAGCTGTTTAGAGGGTGAAAAACGTAGCAAGGGTCTATATTTATCCATTTAACCGTATCGGTTGTCGAATCACGACTCATTACGCCCAGCCGAGCTTGGTGATTGTCATCCCATAGAAAGGGCATTGGGAAACCGTCTTCCAATACTTGAAAGTCGCTAACCACTGGAAGGTCCATAAAAATGACGCGAGTGGCGGTTGCGCCGAAGTCATGCATCATTACGCCTTGAGGCAGTTCTATATCGACTGATCTTGTCAGGTCGCCGTCGATATTAGTAGCGTGATATCGAAGAAAGGGCGCAATTAATTCGTAGCCGAAAAACAGCATTTCTCCTGTCTTTCCGTCTATTTTTGGATGGGCTGTCATACTTCCGAGCAATGCCCCGTCGTAATCAAATTGACGTTTGGTTGCAAGATCCAGGTCCATTTCGTAGGGAAGTCCAATTTCCGATAAGGCTAAAATTTTACCTCCGTGGTGGACGACGTTAACGTTGCCCGATCCTTGCACCATCAATTCTACGGCAGAAACGGGCGCCGCTTTCAGGCCTTTCTTTTCTTCTATTGCTGCGGTTCTAATCCAGCGATTTCGGTAATCTACGGCTTTTCCGTTTTCGAATTTAATCGCGTGAAGCATGCCATCACCGACAAACCAGTGGTGATTGGGCTGAGGGTCAACGGGGTTTGGGCCGTCGCGCAACAGCGTACCGTTGAGTGCATCGGGCATCTGGCCAATGACTTCTAGTGTATGTAATGTGTGTTCTTCGCCGACGGGACCAAAGTTGCCTTGTAGTACAGGGTTGTCTTCTGGCATTAGTGCTTTGTTGTTGACTAAGTCGTTGAGTTGAGCCGACATATTAATCCTCTCCGGTTAAATGTAAGGTTTACCTGCCGTCTTGGCGTTGAAAAAGTGGCGTCGTAAAAATTCAAATCTAGTCATTGTCTAGATTAATGCAGGCAATTTACAGCTGTCATCTAGACACTGTCAAGATTTATCTGCATAATTTGTCATGACATTCGAAAATGTGACTTCAAAAATGATAAAGAAAAAATACCACCACGGGGATCTGGCCACTAGCTTAGTTCAGGCTGCAGTCGCATTGCTTCGAGAAAAGGGGCCAGCATCCCTAAGCTTGAGGGCAGTTGCAAGAGTGGCGGGCGTGTCGCATGGTGCGCCAGCACATCACTTTGGAGATAAAACGGGCTTGCTCACCGCAGTCGCGACCGAAGGCCATGATTTTCTTGCCGAAGCGCTACGGAAAAGTCAGGCTAGGAAAAAAACACCAATGAGTCGATTGGCGGCAGCCGGTAAAGCCTATGTAAAATTTGCCATTAGTCAGCCGGCGTATTTTTCTACCATGTTCCAATTTGATTTATTAGACTGTGAAGATCCCGGATTTGTTCGCGCTAGTTTTCTTCCCAAGCAAATTTTGGAACAGTGTGTAAGAGCACTGGAGGAAAATGTTTCGGCAGACGAAAGACAAATTCAATCGATGGTGATTAGTCGATGGTCACAAGTTCACGGTTTTGCGACGTTATGGATGATGGGAAGTTTTGGTAGTCCGGACGACTCTGTACTGCTGGAAGTACTACTATCGGAGATGATGGCTGAAGCGTAAGAAATTGTTCGAATGTGATCATTCGGCTCGTTTTTCCAAATTAAAGAATATCTGGATGTTATGGTTTATCATACGACAATTCGGTGAACACTCAGTGCAGTGTTCGCAGTGCAGTCTTTGTAATGCAATGTTTTCAATGTAAAGTTACGGTCTGAAATGTTTCTTCCACATAATAATTACTTTTCGGCCACTGTTTTTTAATCCTTCATGTTCATGCCGTTTTTCTACTTTTTGAGATTCTAAATGGTCGCGCTTGATAGAGCCCGTCGAATATCCTTTATCGGTCTCCCTATCATGGGGGGAATGGTATCTGGTGTCATATTGGGTTTGGTCGACTCTGCCATGGTTAGTACTTTGGGAAATGCCGCTCTGGGAGCCGTCGGATTTTCTACGTTTGCATCATTTATCTATTTAGGTCTTTTCTACGGTTTTTCCATTGCAGTCCAAGCTTTTGTGTCTCGCAGAATGGGAGAGAATTTACCAGAGTCTTGTGGAATATCTTTAAGTGCGGCGCTTATTTCAATCGGGCTTTCTGCCCCTCTCCTTTCAGGGATGCTGTATTTCCTTATACCACATATATTTCCTCTCATTAATAGTGATCCAGAGGTCGTGGAGATCGGTATTGCCTATATTCGATGGTTAATATTGCAGGCCGTGTTTGTTGGTTTTATTGCTGCAATGACCGGCTTTTGGAATGGGGTGGGGCTATCTCGAATCTATTTACCTTCCCTTATTGCGATGCATGTCATCAATGTTCTGCTAAATTATGTATTTATTTTTGGAAAATTTGGTGCGCCAGAAATGGGTGCGGAAGGAGCCGGGTTCGCTACTGCGTTAGCCTCTGTCTTCGGGACCTTGTTATTTTTTAGGCTGGGTTTTCTACATGGGAAACCCTATGGTTTTCTGAAGTTTGTGCCCGATTTTACAGAAATTAAAAAAATGCTGCGATTGGCGATTCCAGCCGGCATGCAGCAATTATTAGACACATTGGCTTTAACGACAACCTACAGTATCGTCGGCATGGTGGGTACGATGGAGTTGGCTTGTTATAGCGTTTTAATCAATTTCATTAATTTAGTTGGTCTACCGGCTTGGGGCTTGGGCGCAGCAGGCGCTACTTTAGTGGGGCGAGCTTTAGGAGAAAAAAACATACCAGAAGCCGCCGCGTGGGCATGGGACGTTATTAAGCTTGGTGTTGTAGGTATGTTTATATTGGGGGCTCCATTCTGGCTGTTTCCAGAGCAAATTCTGTCGTTGTGGATTCACGACGCTACAACGAGAGAGCTGGCGATTTGGCCAACCCGAATATTAGGTCTCATGATCGGTTTTAACGGTGTGGGTTATATGCTGGCGACTATGCTGAATGGCGCAGGAGATGTGAAAAAGGTGACCCTCGTTAACCTCATTACCCAGTGGTGTCTTCTTGTGCCTGGGGCCTACTTTATGGGCCCCGTTTTCGGGTATGGACTCATTGGAATCTGGATGCTGCACCAGTTTGCCTACCGTGCCGGGCACGTGTTTATATTCGCCTATTTTTGGCGTCGTGGCGACTGGTCAAAAATTATCATTTAGCTATCTAAGCTCTTTTTCATAATCACGAATTTCAATGGCGGCGATATAGCCATTCATTATGGGCATTTCGCAATCCATCAGTATCAAGTCAAAATGATCCGTGTTGTCGATAATAGTTGTCAGCCCTCTTCTCCATTACTAACAATTTGAACGCTATGGCCCATTTTCTCGAGAACCTTCTCATCCACAATTGATTGGTGGCGTTATCTTCCGCAGTCAAAGATGTCTCGCCGGCAAGTACGAATATTCCAATGGCAGAACTTAAATCCAAAATGATTAAGGCTATTAAGAGCCGGTAGATTTTTTTACTATGACGGTGAATGCCCATGAATAAAATGGCAAAGCCCGTCGTAAATACTTGCGCGAGGCTCGATGCTAAAGTGATCGCAATATAATTCAGTTCCGGTCGGTTTGGCCAAAGATATTGAAAATCGATGCCATCGACCTCAGCCGTGCTGCCAATGAGTGATGCAACAATGCAAACATAAACCAAATAAGACCAATCCCGTTTATAAAAAAACAGTAATAAATTATAGAATAGTATGACTCTGGCAATGCCATAATATAGTCCAAACTGCAGATACCGCTAAGATCGTAAATCGTGAGTTCGATCAGCTCAAGGTGAGATTGTTTGGGCGAGATCAAACAGTGAAGGGGCGCATAGTACTCACTTTACTTGGTATTCTTCTAAATGATCTCATCATGCCAATGCTGATCGAATTTCAAGAAAATTGGCCCGAAATTATCACCTGTTTCGAAAAGCTGGACTTAAACACCCAGAGGCTGATGTCGCTATTCGCCTTACGAGTAGTCCTGAATAACAGCTGATTGCACGTCGTCTCGGTTCATTTCATCAAGCGGTCTACGCATCTCAGTCTTATCTCGATGGATCCCTTGCGGCAAAGGGTGAATCGCCCCATCAATTGATTCGTCCTGGAGCATCCTCTGAATTTAATTTCAAATTATTGGAGCCTTATCAAAGTACACTACCTATGGAGAGCTCTATCATAGTGCCGGATATCAGTGCACAGATGGACGTGGCTATTGTGCTGGGCGCGGCTTGACGACGTTACCTTGTTTTGTCGGCGATGAGTGTTAGGGCTTGGTGCGGTTGAGTTATTCCAAGCTACGTGCCGATATTTGGTTGTTGAGCCATAAAGATTTACGAAATCACAAAAGAATGCAGATTTTCAGACAATTTATATGTGAAAAATTTGAAGGTTTTCAGGACCTTCTTTATGGAGACAAAAACCTGTACATCGAATAGGCACAATCATTCAGTTGAAGTATATGCCCGACCTTCATTGGTATCTAGTCGTAATGAGACAACGTGGCTTTATCGAGATAAAAAGCTAAATAAGCTGCGATTGGCTCGAGAGGTTTCATCGGTAACTGATAGCTCCACGCTATTTGGTCGATACTACATGTTTCTGTCTGTAATGCATAATAGTTGGCCTCACCTTTTATCGGGCAGAGTGTGCTTTTATTTGTCGCTACCAAGTAGCTTGAGTTGACGCTTTGACGGGGAAAATAAATAACGGGATTCATTATTTTCGAATGGTAGCTCTCGGACAATTGAATCGCTTGTGTCGTATCGGCAATTATCAGTCCATTGCATTCGACGACATAGCGTCCGGTTGCGGGTGAGACCTTAGCAAAATGAGTGGTATTGTTCATAATTTACCCTACTAGCTTCTTTCTAATATTATCGTGTGTTTATCGCGTTTCGATGGCCCAGGAACTTAAGCTGCTTTCAAATAATGGACACTAAAAAGCTCTTCATCGTCGGTCCATACTTTAGCTGCAGTGAAACCCGCTGCCAGCGCGAGCTTTTGAAATGAGTCTATCGTAAATTTATAGGAGTTTTCCGTGTGAATGCTTTCGCCATCAAAGAACTCCAGTTGAACATCAGCCACTGACAGTTGCTGACGTGCAGTGCTGACTAAATGCATCTCGATACGAGACAAATCTTGATTATAGTGGGCGCAATGTGTGAACAAAGAGCTGTCAATTTCTGTCCCCAGGTGCGAATTGACGTTATTGAGAATGTTGAGGTTAAAAGCTTCTGTATAACCGTCGGCATCATTGTAGGCAGCATCTAGAATATGTTTATCTTTTTCCAAGTCTACACCAATCAACAATCCTCCATCGTCACCAACCATATGGCGAATTTGCGATAGAAAGTCTCTGGCATCTTCAGGGTCAAAATTGCCAATGGTTGATCCAGGGTAAAATGCCACACGTTTGTTTTTTGGGATGGAGTTAGGAATGGCCATCTCCGCTGTATAATCGGAGCAAACAGCGTCAACCTGGAGAGCCGGATATTCAATCGCCAGCTGTTGCGACACTTTATAAAGATAATCCCTAGATATATCCATTGGCACATAACAATTGGGTAATAACTTATCTAATAAAAGGCGCACCTTTTCGCTGCTACCACTGCCGGGTTCAATTAAAGTGCATCCGGCGCCAATGGTGTTAGCAATATCGTCTGCTTGATCTGTCAGTATCGATTTTTCGGTTCGTGTCGGGTAATATTCTGGAGTGATCGTGATTTTGTCGAACAGATTCGACCCTCTTTCGTCATAAAAAAATTTGGCTGGAATGTACTTTTTGTTATTTTGCAGGCCGAGAATAAGTTCCTTTCTTGGTTCTGTTGCGTCTAGTTTGGTTTCGTGAAAATTAAAATTGTCCAAAAAAGTTTGCCTTGTATTCATTGCTTTTTATTCCTCTATTGGAAATTAAGTTCTAGTTATTTTTAGCGATCCGAATTCCCGAAAACTGCCAGCGAGCGGCAGGATAAAAGAAATTGCGATAAGTCGACCGCAAGTGTTGTTGGTCGCTAACGCAAGAGCCGCCGCGTAATATTTGTTGGTTACACATAAATTTGCCGTTGTATTCTCCTACTGCCCCCTTTGCTGGCCGAAATCCAGGATACGGGCTATAGCTGCTTTGTGTCCATTCCCATACATCGCCAAAAAGCTGATGAATAGAACTCTCGCCGTTTACGCTAACGGAATTATCGCTAACTGCTATTCTTGGGTGAAGTTCCTCGCTATCGATAAAATTCCCTTGAATCGGTTGTGAGCTGGCTAGTCTTTCCCATTGAAACTCAGTGAGTAGTTGGTGATCGCACCATCGAGCGTAGGCGTCTGCTTCGTAATAACTGACATGGGTAACGGGACTGTCCAAGACGATGGGCGATATTCCCAACAATGTATACTCGTGCCATTGGCTATCTAATAATTGCCAGTACAGAGGTGCTTTCCATTGCTCCTGCTGTAAAAGCCCCCAAGCGTCAGATAACCATAACTCATGGCGTTGATAGCCGCCGTCCTCGATAAAGGCGAGGTACTCTCTATTGGTAGTTAGTCTATTTGCAACGCTAAAATCATTGATAAAAACCTGATGGTTTGGCGTTTCGTTGTCAAAGAAAAAACCTTGTGATTGCGGGGGTAATCCACATGAGGCGAGCCCGCCTTTAACGTCGATAAAATTCAGTGCCAGAGGTGCGCTGGT
>JBLHNZ010000181.1:0-7561 GCA_047623245.1 Oceanicoccus sp.
GACGGATCTTTTTGCGTAGGTCTTTACGATTTTGCGTAACTACGAAACGAATATCGACTTAGCCAGTTGGAGAAAATATGTCGAATTCAAAAATCCCACAATCACTAAGTCATGTCGCAAAATGCAAGCAGTTCGCGCGCCTACACAACGAAGCCGCGTTTTTAATACCCAATCCTTGGGATGCAGAGTCGGCACGCATGTTACAGGGGCCTGGCTTTAAAGCCCTTGCTACGACCAGCTCAGGTCTTGCCTATACATTGGGTCGCAACGATGGCGAAGTGACGCTCGATGAAAAACTTGATCATTGCACAGCATTAGCGGCAATCACGGACATTCCGATTAATGCTGACTTAGAAGATGGATTTTCAAAAAAGACAAGCGAGGTCGCAATAAACCTGAATAAACTGATTAAAACGGGAATGGCAGGTTGTTCGATCGAAGATTACAACCGCGAGAAAAAAGAGTTATATAGCTTTGAAACTGCTGCCTCAAGAATTGAGGCAGCTGCCGAAGTGGTGGCTGCAGCGAACATGCCGTTTCAACTGACGGCGCGAGCTGAAAATCTATTGCGTGGCGTTAACGATATAGACGACACTATTAAGCGCCTGCAGGCATACTCTGCTGCGGGTGCGAACGTTTTGTACGCGCCGGGCATAAACAGTCTCGAAAAACTTAAGTTGGTCACCGACGCTATCGATAAACCTTTTAACGTGCTCGCGCCATTTTTAGGAAGCGCTAGCGTTGCCGAAATGGCAGAAGCAGGGGCACAGCGCACTAGTGTTGGTGACGCGCTAAACTGGATTTCAGTGAGTCCGCTAATTCGAGCCGGAAAGGAAATGCTTGAGAAAGGGACATTTAATTGGTTAGGTGAAATGGCACCCGGCGCCGAAGTTAAAAGGCTTTTGTCGCGAGTTTAACTGGCTTGGGAGAAAAACCTTGATGAAGAAAGTAGGGCAGTTAACAATAGAAAATATCTTGTCTACAGAAGTGAGCAATGAGTAAAAATACCTTGCTTGGCAATGAGCACTCCCTGCTACTTGTTCTATTTTTGGGGCGCTTGCAAATCAAGCGGTTCATCTGTTACGATTTAGCGATGAAATTTTCTCCCAGCCAATGTAATTCAAGCAACTTCATGTGGTTACCCCTCCAGCGAATGCTGTGCGGAGCGGGCTGCAATCTGAATGTCATCTAGACATTTTTAAAAAAACACCTCGCTCCTCTCTATTTAATTAATTTTTTGTTATCTAAGGCCATGTGTGGCCGTTGAGGAGTATTTCCTGTGATTAAATGTATCACTACACCCATATTTTATGCCAGTGGCGAACCCCATGTTGGACACGCCTATAGCGCCTTTATTGCAGACGCCATTAGCCGGTTTCACCAGCTGCAGGGTTGTCAAACTTTTTTAGTAACCGGAACCGATGAAAACGGCCAAAAAATCGAACGCAGTGCCTACTCATCAGGTAGCGGGGCGGGCACATCGACAGATTCAGAAATAAAGAAATTTGTGGATAAAAATGCCATGTCGTTCAGGGAACTGTGGAAAGGTTTAGACATAAACTTTGACCAGTTTGTCAGGACTACAGGTAAAGATCATCATGTTTTAGTCGAGAGCATCTGGAACAAACTGATCTCTAACGATGATATCTATCTCGGCACGTACGAAGGTCTCTATTGCACGGATTGTGAACAATTCTATAGCGAATGGCAGCTGTCTTCTGGAAGTTGTCCTATTCACAACAATGCGGTAGAGAGAATATCTGAGCCTTCATATCTATTCAGACTGAATAAATATCGCGAGAAACTGCTAGATTACTACAGGCTTAACCCCGAAAAAATAACGCCTACGTTTTATCAACAAGAGCTGATTCATTATCTTGAACAATCGGAAATAGAAGATCTTTCGATATCGAGAGTCAATGTGAATTGGGGTATCCAAGTTCCAAACGATACAAAACATACCGTTTACGTTTGGTTGGATGCGCTTTTCAGTTATGTGACTGCAATTCAAAACGCGGGTTTATCGCCGCAGGCCCTGAAAGATACAACCCATGTGATAGGGAAAGATATTTTACAATTCCATGGGATATATTGGCCTGCATTTTTGTTTGCCGCCGACCTCCCTTTTCCCGAGAAGATTGTCGTTCATGGTTGGTGGACTCTGGATGGATACAAAATATCCAAGTCAAATCCTGCATCATTAGTTAAGCCCCTGCAACTATCCAACGCTATAACGAACGATGGGTTAAGGTATGGATTGCTTCGACAAAAACCGTTAAGTAGAGATGGTAACTTTAAAATGAGTGAGTTCGTTTTGGCGATAAATAGCGATCTGTCCAACAACCTCGGGAATCTAGTCAAGCGATTTTCAAGTTTGGTAAATAAGTTTTTTCGAGGGGAAATCATTTTAGAAAAAGACACATCAGCCGATAGTGATGGCCAAAAATTGATTGATGAGACCGATGGAGCTATTGCTGTCATTACTGAAGCTTATTTAAATTACAACTTCCAATTAGTCTGTACCGTGGCTAACCATCTTGTATCAAGTACCAACCGTTATATCCACAATCGGGAACCCTGGAAGCTGGATAAAGGTCGGACAGAAAAAAATGTTGCGGAAACATTGTGTGTTGTTAACGCTGTGCTTAAAGTGGTTTTCGTCTTATACAACCCGATAATCCCGGAAGTATGCCGGAAAATCCAATCGCAATTGACGTGCGACGATACTGAAATCCGGTGGCCACAAGAATGTGTTTTATCGAACGTTACTGTCAAGCCAGCAAGCTCGGTATTTGCTCGCTTGTCCGTAGATACCGTGTCCGTAGATAAGCTGTCCGAAGATAGATTGTCGTCTAATGATTTATTGAATGATAAACTAGCAAAAGATCGTACTGACAAAAGTCTCCTAACCAGATAGGTTCAACCGTTTACTTTTAGACCGTTCATTTTTAGAGAATCAATACAATGACTTCAGAAGGTTTCACAACAAAAATACTACACCAGGATCGACAATCAACTATACAACATGGCTCTGTTCACAAGCCCGTTCACAACTCGGTGGCTTATGCTTATCGCACTGTTGAAGAGTTGGCAGCCGTTTTCCAAGGAAAGGAAAAAGGATATTCGTACGGTCGCCAAAATAATCCTACAACCACTGCGTTGGAAGAGAAAATTACTGTTATGGAGCAGGGTTTTGAAACCGTTTGTTTTGCAACCGGAATGGCGGCAATTACTGCTGTTATGGTTTCTCTGTTGCGTGCTGGTGATCATCTCGTTGCAAGTCAATTCCTATTTGGTAATACGAATAGCCTTTTTAATACGTTGATTCAGCTAGGGATAGAAGTCAGTTTTGTCGATGCTACAGAAACTTCGGCGGTTGCGGGTGCTGTTAAATCGAATACTCGGGCTGTTTTCGTGGAGACAATCGCTAACCCTTGCACGCAGGTAGCCGACTTGGCGGGAATAGGTGACCTCTGCGAACAACAACAATTACTATATATCGTCGATAATACGATGACCTCCCCTCTGTTGTATCTGCCTAGAATCTCAAAGGCGAGTTTAGTCGTGAATTCTCTTACGAAGTGTATAGGTGGCCACGCTAATGTGCTTGGTGGCGCCGTTACAGACACGGGCATATTTGACTGGTCGCGGTTTCCCAACATATTAGATAATTACAAAAAGGGTGATTTTCGAAAGTGGGGTATTTTTCAAATTCGGAAGAAAGGGTTGCGAGATACCGGTGCGACACTAGCTCCCGATTCCGCCAGCCGTATCGCGCTGGGCGCAGAAACACTGGCATTGAGAATGTCGCGTGCGTGCGCTAATGCACAAGCCTTGGCTAGCTTTCTTGACTCACACGCCGCGATAAAGAAAGTGCATTATCCCGGCATTGTGTCGCATCCACAACACGGTCGCGCCAGTACCTTGTTTGGCGATTTTGGTAGTCTGTTGAGTATCGATATGGTCGATGGTTACGACAGTTTTGACTTTCTCAATAAATTACAGTTCGCGGTATTGTCCAGTCACCTCGGTGATAATCGAACATTGTGTATTCCGGTGGCTCACACGATTTTTTATGAGATGGGCCCTGAGCGCCGTGCGTCTATGGGCATTTCAGACAATACCATCCGAGTGTCGGTGGGCATTGAAGATCAGCAGGATCTCATTGCAGATTTTGCGGGTGCACTCTGACGATAAATGTCATCCCGACTAATACCCAATTATTGAGTTTACTTAGAAGTCTCCGACGTCAAGTCTAAATTGAACACGAGGGGGTTTGTGGTCAAAACGGGTCGAGATTTTGTGTTATTCACTCAATTTAGTATCCCGCTATGTTCAGAACTAATGACAGTTATTACGTCATTATAACTTGGCAAGCTTGGCAAAATGAGGTACAAACCCTGTCCCAAAAAATTGTAAGAGGGCTTGGTCGGTTTATTTGTACTAATCAAGTTAAGGGCACGACTCAAAATTTGTAGAGTTGAAGAAAAATTTTTAATCGATTAAGGAGGGCACTATGTCCGACGCAGAAAAAAAGGATACACCTGAACAGGCTGAATTTCGAGCCTATTGCCAAGACTGGCTTGCGAAAAATCATCCTGGAAGACCGACCGTAAAAATTCCACAGGGTGCTTTAGAACTCTCTGATCCCGAGGCCCTCATGTGGCTCAAAAAGTGGCAGAAATCAGCCTACGACGCAGGTCTGATAGGGTGTGATTACCCAAAAGAAGTGGGCGGCGGTGGGAAAACAAACTGTCAGGCGATTGCCAATGCAGAAATGCAACAAGCGAAAACACCCTATCTTCCAAACATTATAGGTATGGGCATGGCTGCCCCGACAATACTTTTTCACGCGCAGGATGAAGTGAAGGCTGAGCTACTGCCAAGCTTGTTGTCAGGCGAGCATATGTGGTGTCAGGGCTTTAGTGAGCCAGGAGCGGGTTCCGACCTTGCAAATCAACAAACTTTTGCTCAGCGAGACGGCGACAACTGGGTGATCAATGGTCACAAGGTCTGGACTTCTCTCGCTCATTTTGCCGATTGGATGATTTTGTTATGCCGGACCGACAAAAGTGAGAAATACAACGGCTTGTCTTACTTCGTAGTACCGATTAAGTCTGCATTGGGTAAAGGCGTCACGGTACGTCCGTTGATAAAATTGACCGGTGAGACGGGCTTCAACGAAGTGCTTTTCGAAGATTTTGTGGTTGCGGATCGCTATAGACTGGATGAAGTTGGCACAGGCTGGAATGTTGCTATGACGACATTGTCTCACGAGCGTGGTGCAGGTGCACTGGTAACGCCATCTTCCGGCGGTATGTCTCTGGAAGAAGGAGAAAGCGTCTCTACAAGCAACGCAATGTCTTTGGTTAATCTAGCCAAAAAGCAAAAGAGAAGTGGTAAAACGGCGGCAGATGATGCGGTGATTCGTGATGAAATTATGCAGTTGATGATTCGACGCGAAGCCATGAGTCAAAATGGACGCCGTGCAGGCGTACCAAGCCTCGTTGATCATCCAATGAGAATCGCGTTGCAAGGTAAGCTGGTTGCAACAGAACTCAATCAGGATATGGCTGAGTTGGCCTATCAAATCGAAGGTATGGCCAGTACGCTTTATGTAAATGACGAAAGCGCTCCAGCCGGAGGTCAATGGCCTCTTGCCTACATGAACAGCTTTGGCGTAACGATTGCCGCAGGAGCGAACGAGGTTCAACGCAACATATTGGGTGAGCGAGTACTCGGTTTACCTAAGTCTAAATAAGCGGGAGCAACATTATGTCTACACAACCAAAAAACTTCGGCTTTGGCGAAGATGAAACAATGCTCCGGGATTCGGCGCGCAAATTTTTTTCGGATAACTGTTCGGCCGACAAACTTCACCGGTTAGTTGCGACTGATCCAAATATCCATCGCAACATAGAGTGCATTTGGGACAAAGACCTATGGCAGCAAATCGTAGATTTGGGATGGACTGCGGTTTGTGTACCGGAATCGGCCGGTGGCATAGGTATGCCCGCTGTGGCTGCGGTAGCCTTGGCCGAAGAGGCGGGCAGAGCAGCCTTTCCATCGCCAATGCTGTCAACTTTTAATGCGACGTTTGTCTTGAATAACTGTCAGTCAGAAGCGGCGACACAAGCGCTGGCCGAAATTGCTGCTGGAAAAGCTTCAACCCTGGCTATCACGAATAGCGAGGGCAGTTGGGCGTCTACCGATACCGATGTGAGCTTGAATAACGATGGCTCTGTGACAGGTACAGCGTACTTCGTACAGGATGCGAAAAAGGTCGAGCAATTTGTTGTCAGCGCTAAATCAGATAAAGGTGTTGGTCTGTATTTGATTGACGCCTCCGCTGGCGGTGTCAACATTATCTCCGATGGTATAATTGATCTGACCCGAGACCAAGCACACATCGAATTCACCGATGCTGCGGCGATAGAGCTGGCAGCAGCTGGCGCTGGTAGTGACAGTATAGAGAAAGCAATGCCGGCAATACTGAGTGTTGTTGCTGCCGACATGGTCGGTGCTGGCGAATGGCTGTTACAGACCACTGTTGAATATGCGAAAACCCGCGTACAGTTCGACCGGCCTCTTGGCTTTTTTCAGGCGGTTAAACACCCTCTGGTCAATGTCATGTTGGATATCGACAAGGCAAAATCACTGGCTTACAACGCGGCGTGTGCCTACGACACCGATCCCGACAACGCTATGGGTTTTGCGCATATGGCAAAGTCGCAAGCGTCCGATATGGCCGTGTTTTCGTCAAGTCGTGCGGTACAGTTTCATGGTGGTATAGGTTTTACTTGGGAATGTTATGTCCACTTATTCTTTAAGCGACAAATGCATAACCACGTCCTATATGGCGACGCCAAATATCATCGTGCATTGTTGGCTGATAAGGTAATGGGTGCTGTAGCTTAATCACATTTTTTTCGACGCGAATATAGAATAACCAGCGATTCAAAAAAGGGCAGTTGTGAAGGCTGTCCTTTTTTTTGATTTTTTCTCTAAAACGTTTATCCCTTCGTCATAGAACGGATGCGAATGTTTCGAAAGTGCATTTTGAATGCTCTATTTACAATGCCAGGTGTATAGTCCAACGGTCGACGAACTCAGGTAACTATCCAGGTAACTATCCAGGTAACTATTCCATACGCACAATTAGACGTTGCTCTTCAATGATATCCATTGCGGACGATGGATCAAAAAGTGCCAGCCGAATAGATTCCTTATTGGGGTTTGGACATAATGACAGTGAAATATTATGCCTATATTACTCCCACCAGCATTACATTTTAATCGGTCCCACAAGCTAGCTAGTACTCATCCAGAAATAGACGTTTTTAATGATGTCATTGCGAGCGTTAGCGCGGCAACCTCCTGCAGGCCGCACCAATGAGTGTAATTATGTACGCGCTGCAACATGAGATTGCCGCGCTTCGCTCGCAAAGACGAGTTTCTGGATAGACGTTTTTAACGATGTCATTGCGAGCGTTAGCGCGGCAACCTCCTGCAGGCCGCACCAATGAGTGTAATGATGTACGCGCTGGACCATGAGATTGCC
>JBLHNZ010000182.1:0-7549 GCA_047623245.1 Oceanicoccus sp.
AATATTGGTGCAAATATGATCATTTCAAGCCCAGCCTGGAAAATTTCGTGTCGAAACCACTAACTAGCAGGGTTTGTTGGCGCTTTAGCCACCATAACCATCGCAGGGCGCAATAACCGCCCATTTAGCGTGTATCCTTTTTGCATAACCAAAGTGACTGAATTAGGTTCTGCATCTGGATTTTCAACCATCGATATCGCTTGGTGGTATTGGGGATCAAACGGTTCACCCAACGGATTTATCTGTTCAACGTTGAATTTCGCCAATATATCTATCAAGCTTTTTTGAGTCAGCTCAACACCTTCGATTAACGGCTTAAGGTCTTCATTATCTAGATCGGCTGCCTCGAGTGCGCGTTCCATATTATCTGCAACGATCAACAACTCACCGGAAAATTTCTCCAGGGCAAATTTACGGGCATTCTCTATATCTTTCTCGGCACGGCGCTTAATATTTTGCGCTTCGGCAACCATACGTAATGCATCGTCTTTAGTCTTTGCCAGTTCTTCCTGCAGACTTTCAATCTGTGCTTCCGGACTGAGTCCTTCACCAGAATTTTCATCTCCGAGGCTTTCTGCCTGAACGCTCTCGCTTTGCCCCTCTATTGACTGCTCGACTGTTTCACTGTGCTCGTCAACTGGCGGCATGTCATCGGGGTTATGTTCTTGATTAGACACCGTATTCTCCATTCATTTCACAAAAAGCCAGATCATCATCTGGGATTTACTTACTGCCAGCAATATGGGGATAAATTCTAATAATTCAAGAATTTTACAGAAAAAAAACTGTCTTCTTGTCCATTTCTTAGGTATTTGACCCTCCAACACCGAAAGAACGGATACAAAGCCGTCCAAATCGCGCTTGAATACCTATCTCGAAAACACTAACAGAGCAAATTCTCATCAACCAATAAAGACCCGCAACAAGCCCGAGCCAAACTCGAAGTCGCCAGAGAAATGGAACGACCAATTCACGTAAATACCGGCCCGCCCACTTTGAGGAACTAGGATAAAACGTCATATAGACAACGGTTTTTTTGAAATTGGACTAGACAAAGCACTGTATATGCAACCATACTACTGTACAAATAAACAGATAAGTGTAAATGACAAACCAGAGGCCCTTTCCCCATGCTAGCCCATCTCAGTGTTAACAATTTCACTATAGCCAGCAATCTCGATATGGAATTCAATCGAGGAATGACGGTAATTACAGGGGAAACTGGCGCAGGTAAATCAGTTCTATTGGACGCCCTAGGATTGGCTTTGGGTGACCGCGCTGATCCAGCAATGATTAGAACGGGCGAAGAGCGGGCCGACATACATGCAAGCTTCGACATTAGTAAAGTAGAACAAGCACGATCATGGCTAATAGAGCACGATTTATATGACAATGACGAGTGCATGTTGCGTCGGGTAATCACTCGCGAAGGTCGATCACGCGCCTACATTAATGGACGTCCGGCAGCACTGCAGCAGCTTAAAACCCTCGGTGAAATGCTCATCGACATTCATAGCCAACATGCCCACCAATCTTTATTAAAGAAAGACCACCAACGACTACTACTAGATGAGTTTGCGGGCCTAAGCGAAACCACGCAAGAACTAAAAATCATCACACTCGATTACCAGAAAGCACAACATAGGCTTAACACCTTAAGCAATAATCGTACTGAACAAAATGCAAAGGCACAGTTACTCGGCTATCAGATCGAAGAGCTAGATAATCTCGAGCTCATTGAAGGAGAATTAATTGCGCTGGAAAAAGAGCAAAAGCAACTCGCAAACGGCGAAACTATTTTGCAGGCAACACAACATAGCATCGCTTTGTGTAAAGAAGGTGAGCTGAACGTCATCAGTATTCTTGTTCAAGCCATTCGATCATTAACTGACATTCAAGACAAAAACCCAACATTGGAAGCGGCAGAGCAACTGCTGAGCAGTGCACTTATACAGGTTGAAGAAGCAAGTGATGAACTCGAAAACCAGCTGGACAATTTTGAGCTAAACCCCGAGCGACTGCAGTGGGTAGAAAATCGATTAAGTGCCATTTACGACACGGCGCGTAAGCACAAAATTTCTCCAGAACAACTCCCCGAACTTCACCGAGATCTGCAAAATCAACTCGATAGCATCAATGGCAGCGATTCTGAAATTGATGAACTACAAAATCAGCTTGCATCTTGCGGCGAAGCCTATAACCAGCGTGCACTAAAGCTAAGCAAAAAACGGAAGGCAGCAGCGACCAAACTGCAAGGCTTAGTCGGTAAACAGTTGCGAGATTTGGCGATGGCCAATTGTTGCCTTACGATTGCACTGACACCAAGAGACAGCAGCCACCCCCACCAGAACGGCAATGAAGATATTAACTTCTTGGTGAGCACCAATCCTGGGCAGGCACCGCAAGCGCTTTCTAAAATCGCGTCGGGGGGCGAGCTTTCCAGGATAAGCCTCGCCATTCAGGTCATCACAGCCAAAACCAGCGCCATTCCAACGCTAGTATTTGACGAAGTCGATGTTGGCATCGGCGGAGCTATTGCCGAAGTAGTCGGCAACTTGCTTCTGGAATTGGGCAAACGCGGCCAGGTAGTCTGTGTTACGCACCAAGCACAAGTAGCATCAAAAGGAGATCAACACGTCTTTGTGAGTAAAATTGCGACAAAAAATAGCGTTAGCACACAATTGGACGAACTTAATGAAAGTGACAAAATCGAAGAGATAGCGCGAATGCTCGGAGGGATTTCAATTACTGAACAGTCGAGGGCACACGCCAAGGAAATGCTTTCCCACTGAAAATTTTATTTTGGCCAATTGGACTGTATCAGCCGAAATCGAACCTGCCATAACTTAACATCAAGTCTGGCCAGATTGTACGGACACTCCTTAGCGTGGAGGTAGGTTCTTTATCATTTATGCTGGCTAGCTTAAACCTTCAGATACAGACACAAGAAATCAGCCTATTCATCACCACAGCTGGGAGGGCTACGTTTCTACTCCATAGAGCTCGTCGTTTGTAACTCGTCACTGTGTTTCAAAGCATTAATTATGATCGCCCTACTCGTTCCCCTATCCAATTGCGACGCGTAGAATTCTTGCCCAACTTCATCGATTTCTCTTTTTAGTATTCGACGAAAAGCTTCCTGCAAAAACAGTAGGTCATCGCCAATGAGCAGAATATCATCGCAATCATTGAGTATAGGCTGAACGTTATCGTATTCGTCGCTTGTCAGCACCATATCAATTATTGCTTCACGGGGAATTCCAGCGGCTAACAGCGACGAGTATTTGTTCATTCCCCGGTCATCGATGTGACGCAGTAAGTACGTAGCAAAAACGGATTCAAGAAATTCTGAGTCATCTTCGATTTCGTAAATAGCGTCTATTGGCTGGTGCTCAAATTTCTCTGCAACGACGTGAAAAAGCCACCCGTCCTTTACCGTCAATGACTGAACCGTGAAACCCGTTTCCGAAAACAAAGATCGCAATATTTGTTCGGTAAAAGAGTAGTGGTGAAAATCACCGGGATAATGCTGTGTGCCAAAAATATTTTGCAACATCGTTTTTTGAAAATTGATGTCATCCTCTCCTTTTTCAGCGAGCATTGCCACTGCGTCGACAAGGCTTGGTACGGTCATCTCAAGCGTTCCCGAAATAGACAGCACCCTGTTCCACTCCTTGAGCGTGTTTGGTATTTTATGGCGGTTAAGATGCTCCAGAATATCGTTGGCCAATATGTGTTCACAACTGCCGGTAGCGATCATGTGTAAGTGAGATACATCGGACAAGATATCTGGCTCAGGCGTTTCATCCATATCGATATTGATAAAGCCATCACGCTTATCGTAACCACAACCCAGGTTGAGTTTGAGTAAAACGGGAGCTGGTGATTGTGATGGTTTACTAAAGAGGGATGAAAACTTTTTGAGGATATTCATGAAATTTTAAGACCAGTAGTAAACGAAAAATTAAGTTGTTGAGCCCCGCCGATCAGAATACTTCAGCACGGACTCGTCACGCCGTCTCTGAGAGTTCTCTCAGCCTAGCGACCACGTCAGGTGCAGCGCGGAGCCGAAAAAATGCACCTGCGGCATCGACGCGCTCATCAAGCACTTCGGAGGAGGCAAAAATGTCGCCGCGCAAACTCTGAGCCGACCAAGGCAAAAAAATCTCGGCTTCAATAAGATTTTGTTGGAAAACTTGCACAATCGACTGGTGCAAAGCCTTTATGTCGTCTTTACGGCGCGCGCTAATGACAATACAGCCCGGATACTTCTCCTGTAGCTCCGCACTACGCTTTGCTTGCTCGTCGGCATCGTCCAGATAGTCAATTTTATTGAACACCCGAATGCGCGGCACACTATCGGCACCAATCTCGGCCAACACCTTATCGGTCACTGCAAGCTGCATCTCAAATCCTGGGTCGCCAGCGTCAATAACGTGTAGCAACAATGATGCGCTAAGGGCTTCGTCCAACGTTGACTTGAACGAGGCAACCAACCCGTGTGGTAAATTTTTGATAAAACCAACCGTGTCACTCACTAATATCCGCGGCACACTTTCTGGCTGCAAGGTGCGCACTTTGGTGTCTAGCGTGGCAAACAACTTGTTGGCCACTAACGCGTCTCTACCGGTCAAAGCGCGCATCAGGGTAGATTTGCCGGCATTGGTATAACCTACCAGTGCCACCTGCGCTAACCCCTGACGTTGCGATCGCTGGGTATCGCGACTAGCCGCCATAGCATCAATTTCTTTTTGCAGCTCCGCAATACGATCGCGAACCTTTTGACTATCCACCTGAGCACGCGACTGGCCTGTGCCGCGTCCACCGGTGCCGCTGCGCTGCCGCCCTAGAGGTCCGGCACGCTTGGCCGCTTCACGTAAACGCGGCGCCATATAACTCAGACGCGCAATCTCAACTTGTACCCGTGCAGCATGTGAGCTCGCATTACGATGAAAAATCTCGAGTATAACCACCGTGCGATCCATCACCTCACACTCTAAGTCATTTTCCAGATTGAGCGCCTGGGACGGTGAAATTTCGTGGTCGACCAGAATAAACTCCACTGGGTTCATCTCCTCCAGCGGATTGGCCCGCGCCAATGCGTCTAAGCCAGCTTGGTCGCTCTGTAAAAATTGGCGTATTTCCTCCCGTTTGCCTACGCCGACATAGGCCGTTGAGTCGAAAGACGCGCGCTTTTGGGTAAACTGGCCGACCACCTCCAACCCCAATGTCTTTGCAAGGTCACCCAACTCGGCTAGCGACGACTCGAATTCTACATCGCTGACATTGTCCAATTGCACGGCGACGATCAACGCACGCTTATCGATTGATGTTTCGGGGTTTAACATAGGGTGATTTCTCATGGGGTTGGGGGCGTGGACTTTTAAAAACAGCTTCACACGTAGTGAAGTGTACACAAAATTTTGGACGGGCACCCGAGTATAGGTAGAATAATCCGCTTTTTCGACTAATCCACAACAAGCGAGTCTCGCTCGCAACCGCAGCTTCGTGGTTGATGTTGATGCTGACTGTATTACCTAACGCCTGCTTTGTAGCCACAAACTAATCAATTTGGACACTTCCGCATCAGGGTCAACGTCGAAGGTTCTACGAATACGCAAAGCATCGGAAGTTGTCGTTACAACTACCGATCTTTAAAAACTGCTTCGCTCGAAACCATTTACGTCGTAAACGTGTCATTAAGAGACATTTAGAAAATGGCAAAAATAGAGGTCGGCCGGTATTAACGTCGCAATAAGAGACGAAGATAGCGAGCCCAGCACACGACCATATGAGGGCAATTTATTCGTGGCTACTAGACAGATGATCGCTGCATGCGCACTGCAAACAGGAATACAGCCGAGAGAGTTATAACAAGACAATCCATCGCAATTGCAGGTGCGGTTTTAGCTAGAAACTCCTGTCCGTATAGCAGTATTAATGACACAAATACAAGCTTACTAGAGGCGACTATAGCGATTGAAAAAACACGATTTCTTTCACTGAAGCATCCATAAATCATAACAGCTCCCATGATCCCAACTAACGCAGACCAACTTCGAACAACAATGTTTTCAAGCGACCCGCTGAATGACGCGCCGAACATTGATTCGAGAGCCGCTTGCGGCGCGAACAATCCATAGAACATGGTGCATGTCAGCACCCCTGATACCAACATTAACCACTTTATGTTCTTAACTATGAAATTCATCATTTTTTATCTTCCTGATTAATCGAATTAATTTTTGTATCTCTGTAGATATGTAATCAGAAACAGGTCAATAAAGCCCAATTTTTGATACACAGGCCTTCCCGCTTCCGACGCTTGCAGAACAACATAGTTTGCTTGCCATTTCTCTGCGCATTGAATGAGAAAACGCATCATTTGGGTCGCGTAGCTCTTACCTTGATGATCAGACGGTACGCCGATCTGATGAATACCTACCACATCACCAGTTTTGAACAATAGACCCGTAGCAACCGGCTGAGAATTTTCGTTATAGGCAAGAAATATTTGGGTATCATCACGATCCAGCAACGGCACAATCACATTTTCATCAATGGTGTAACCAAACGCCTTGCTCCCGGTCACTACCCAAGCCAAGACATCGGCATTTCCGCTAACACGTTTAAACTGGATGGGATATGGAGCTACGGTTTGAGCATTAGCCCACAGTGGCTTATCCAGCTGCAACGCCATAGCCGTGTGTTGAGCTGCTTGGTGCCAGTCACCGCTCTGTTGAACTAACGTATCAACAGTGGCTTGCGGTGCAGCTGACCCATCTTCGGTCATGGCGGGCCAAAGTGGAAAGAGTACTGTATTAGATGCAAGTTGTGCAGCTTGCTCTAGTCCTCTCTCGGATACTGGTTTTGCCATATCGGCCCATACCCGGTTAGGCCAACTAATGTTCTTACGTAGCTTAAGCTCATCACCTTCATAGAGCGGGCGAGCACCGTAGCGTTGCCACAATTGGGTCAAGTTATTGAGGTTAGCACTATCAATATGCATACACTTTTTCTCCATTGACCAACACAACTCCAGTGAAAAGTGCGAAAAAACCAATCAGTTTTTGCAAGGTAATCGGGTTCTGAGGCAGATCGAGCCAACCAAAATGGCTGGCAGCTGTTGCAACCAAAAGCTGTCCAGCTAAAGAGAAAACCGTCATCGGCCCAATCCCCATCTGCGGAATTAAAAAATACAATAGCCCGACGCCAAGCGCTCCCAATGCTCCACCGGTAAACCAAAGGTACACAGGCACCGTTTGTAAGACTGTCGCTTTCATATCGAATTTTCCGGTGACAACAACAAGGGTTAAACACAATAGACAGCCAACCATAAAGGCAATACCTGTACCTAACAGCGTATTTTCTAATAACACGCCCAAGCGTGCATTGAGCGTCGCTTGCAGCGATATCGCAACCCCCGCAAAAATCGCTAATAACGGTAGATAATTCATCTTATACCTCGCGCAAAAAATCATTATTCGCAAAACGGATCTTCGGCTTAAGTGCCTGCTTGTCATCCGCACTACGATATCCCAACGCGCAT
>JBLHNZ010000183.1:0-7544 GCA_047623245.1 Oceanicoccus sp.
GATACCTATACGTCGCGAATTGAAGAGCACCTTACGGTTACGTTTAATGCGTTGGTAAAAATTCACATTATCGTAGGTGATGTGACCTCCGAGACTCCAGCGGCGAGGAAGGAGAGAATGGCTGAAGAGCTTCGATGTCAGGCTCTTTCTAATATTCAGACCGATGAAAACATTCAAATTCTTATAGCTGATTTTGGTGCTGTATTAGATCAAACATCAGTTGTGCCCCTTTAGAAATTATCGAGAAAACGGTTATGCCAGATCTGAATGATTTGATGAAGCAAGCGCAACAAATGCAGGCACAGATGCAAAAGGCCCAAGAAGAAATTGCCAAAAAAGAAGTCAATGGGGAGTCTGGCGCGGGGCTAGTCAAGGTCTGTATGAATGGGCGTCACGATGTTATCAGTGTTGCCATCGACTCTAGCTTGATGACTGAAGACAAAGGGTTGTTAGAAGATCTTCTTGCCGCGGCGGTCAATGATGCTGTTCGAAAGGTGGAAGAAGGTAATCGCAGTGCACTCTCAGGTATGGCAGGTGGCTTGGATTTGTCGAACTTCAAAATGCCGTTTTAAAAAATTGGCTTATCTCATCATCCGTTGATAAAGATCAATATTAAATATTTCCCTAAGCATATTGAGTGAAAAAGGTAGACACGGTTTTATGGCATTTAGTCCTCTAATTGACCAACTAGTTGAAGCTTTGCGCTGTTTACCGGGCGTTGGGCCGAAATCAGCGCAGAGAATGGCTTTTCATTTGTTGGAGAGAAATCGAGAGGGCGGGATGAAACTCGCCCAACACCTTGAAAGCGCAATGGCTGAGGTTGGTCGTTGCAATAGCTGCCGCACTCTAACTGAGCAGTCTAATTGTTCAATATGCGCCGATACGAAGCGCGATCACAGTATGGTTTGCATCGTAGAAACGCCAGCAGATGTCCTCGCTTTCGAGCAATCAGGAATATACCGTGGGGCATATTTTGTCTTGATGGGGCATCTCTCTCCGATCGACGGTATAGGGCCCGCGGAAATTGGCATTACCGATCTAGTATCTAAGTTGGAACAAGGCGTTGTAAAGGAAGTTATTCTGGCGACCAACCCCACAGTCGAAGGTGAGGCCACCGCCTACTATATCAAAGAAAAAGTTAAATCGTTAGGAATCACTATTTCACAAATTGCCCATGGAGTACCTCTGGGCGGAGAGTTGGAATATGTTGACGTCGGAACTCTTGCCCATGCGATCAGTGGTCGCCAAATCGTAAAATAACAAAGAAATCATTATGGACTCAAGGCATGTTGACCACCCGGTATATATCCAATCGAATGAAGATCTTTTGCGTTTTTGTCGACAATGGATGAATTGCGAAATATTGGCGCTAGATACCGAGTTTATTCGAACAGATACTTTTTATCCTAAGGGCGCCTTGATTCAGGTGTCAGACGGAACCGGCTGCTTCTTAATCGACCCGCTACCTATTGACGATTTTTCACCGTTCAAAGATCTCTTGGAAAACGAACAGATAGTCAAGATTTTGCATTCATGTAGTGAAGATTTAGAGGTCTTTGATACGCTTTTTGGAATTGTGCCACATCCAATATTTGACACTCAAATTGCAGCCAGCATGGTCGGTTATGGGTACAGCCTTGGTTATCAAGCAATGACAGAAAAACTGTTAAGCATTCATGTGCCAAAAGGAGAGACACGGTCTAATTGGCTACAGCGTCCTCTTACAACTTCCCAAATACACTACGCAGCCCTCGATGTCGCTTATTTGCCGGAAATGTACCTGATGCTCATGGGGTTATTGCAAGAAAAAGGCCGTCTCCAATGGATGCAGGAAGAATGTAGTCTGTTGGTAAAGTCAATTCCCGATGAAGAAAAAATCAACTCTCATTATATAAAAGTTAAGTCTGCTTGGAAACTGACCGGACAGCAACTAACGCTGTTGCAAAGATTAGTTCAGTGGAGGGAAATCGAAGCTCGCCACAAAAATATTCCAAGAGGACGAGTGGTAAAGGACCGGTGCTGCTTCGATATAGCCCAGTTACAACCTCAATCTTTGCCTGAACTTGGTCGCATTAGCGAACTGCCACAAAAGTTAATTCGGCAAGACGGCGAAATGATAATTGACTTGGTAAAGGATGTAAAAAATACCAGCGAAACAGAATATCTGGAACCCTTGCAACGACCTCTGCCTCCGGAAACAGGTAGTATACTTAAACGCTTGCAGTCTCATATTATTCACAGAGCGGAACATTTACAGTTGGCACCGGAAATCCTAGCCCGGAAAAAAGATCACGAAGCGCTCATCAGATCGGTGTTCTACGATAATAGTGACGAGCTACCAGTGGCCCTTTCTGGCTGGAGAAAAAGTGTTGTTGGAGACGAGTTGCTGGAGATACTTAAAGCGCAGCGGAGAAAAAGCTAGTCTCTGCAGCCTGATAACTCAGAAACGTAGCGACGATCATATTTTTGTTCTGTCTCTAAGAAGAGGAAATAATTGCCGCCGCAGCGCCGAGAAGTCAAATTTGGGTTAGAATTAACAGCAGACGCGTTTAAGGTACAGTAATGAATAAAATTTGCACCATCTATCGAAGCCCTAAAAAAGACGGCATGTATCTATACGTCGAGAAAGTCGAGGATTTAAAACGGGTTCCAGAAAAGTTACTCAAAAAGTTTGGCAAACCAGCGTTTGCTATGACATTAGTAATAACACCCGACAAAAAGCTTGCACGAGTAGATGCCCGAACTGTTTTAGCTGCGTTAAGTGACCTGGGGTATTTTCTTCAAATACCGCCCCAGTACGAAAGCGCTATCACAGAACTTAATCTCAAAAACTCGAAAATCTCTCTATGACACTCGATAGAATAAAATTCTGGGAACAGAAAAGCTTGGAAGAAATGTCCCCTGAAGAGTGGGAGTCCCTTTGTGATGGCTGCGCCAAGTGCTGCCTTCATAAACTAGAAGATGAGGATACTGGGGAGGTTTACTATACTAAGGTCGTTTGTCAGTACATGGGCGATGATTGTCGTTGCACAGAATATGAAAAACGAAATGACCTCGTCCCGAACTGTGTTTGGTTAAGTCCGCAAAAGGTTAATGACTTTCACTGGCTTCCATCGACCTGCGCTTATCGATTGATTTCCGAAAAAAAACCTCTGGAATACTGGCATCCGCTGATATCAGGTAGCCCAGAATCGGTTCACAGCGCTGGAATTTCAATTAAAAATCGGGCTTTAAGTGAGCGCTACGTTCACGAAGACGGGTATGAAGAACACATTATTCATTGGGTAGAGTAAAAGGGACTTAGCCGGAGTTTGGAAAAAATATGATGGAACTTGGTAATGACTATTATTTGGCGTGGATGATTTATTTAGTAGGCGCCTTGGTTTCCCAGTTTATCGTTTGGAGAATAACGGCACAAATAAAAGCAATCGAAGTCCGAACAATCATCCAGATATGTAGTTTCGCAATTTTAATAACACCCGTTAGGCTAGATCCGGCTCAAAACTATTGGGTCCCCGCGCTTATTGCTGGGCTAATGGACGGCCTCAATGACGGAATTGACGCATTAATAGAGCGTTTCGTCCCAGTGATTGTTGTCATGATTGGTATGTTGGTAATATCCTTGATTTGGAAATTATCGAGACGTAAAAACAAACGGCATTGAAGACAATCTGCCACGGTATGAACTGAAAGCGAGATAGTTTACAGGGCGGGTCAGCTGAGATACGAGCTTCGGGTATTCACAGCCGAAATTGTGCGTTTTTCTACTTTCTCAGTATCCGACATCTGTTATATCTTGTCGTGAGCATAGAACATAGAAGGTGGAAGGTCGCTGACTGAGGGTCCATGTTGTGTGGTGGCCCATCAAGTCTTAGCGTAATATAATAAACGGCGCGATCCGTATTTTGTCGTAACACATAATATTCAACCCCATTTGCATGACTTGTAAAGTGAGTGACAACCTGAATGAAGATTTCGAAGCCCATTTTACTTATCACCAAAGTGATATCCATTGTATTACTACTGGTAGGACTGGCACAGGCACAAGTCGACATGGCAGCCCCTGCGCCAATAGCAGTTATTCAGTCGAAACTCATTCCCGATGTACGAGTTATTATCGATATATCAGGGAGTATGAAACAAAATGATCCACAAAATTTGCGTCGTCCAGCTCTTGAGTTATTAGTGCGCCTATTCCCAGATAACGCCAAAGCCGGAGTCTGGACGTTTGGACAATGGGTGAATATGTTAGTAGCCCACAAAAATGTAGATGATCTTTGGCGATCTACCGCTCTGGACCAAGCGCAGAATATCAATTCTGTAGCCCTACGAACCAACATATTAGAAGCACTTAAAAAGGCTGTCGATGATGTTGATAATCTTGACCCGAGATATAAAACCCACCTCATATTACTAACCGATGGTGTGGTCGATGTTTCAAGCTCAGCGAAGAAAAATAAAGAATCACGAGACAAAATCATAAACGAATTATTACCCAAGTTGGTTAGTGCCGGGGTTAGTATTCATACCGTTGCTTTGTCTAATAACGCTGACCGGGAGCTGATGGAACGCTTATCTATAGAAACAAATGGCTTGTCTGCAATCGCTGAAACTGCTGAAGATTTGGCTAAAATATTTTTGCAAGCGTTTGATGCAGCTGCTCCCGCGGAACAGGTTCCGCTGCAAGGTAATAAATTTTTGATTGATCCAAGTATCGATGAATATACCGCCTTGATTTTTCGGAAAAAAGATAGCGACGGGGCAATTTTGGTATCTCCGACAGGTGAAAAGTATACGATGGAAAACCATACCAGTGACATAAAGTGGCACCGTCAAGGTGACTACGATTTGATCACTGTCACTCGACCCCAAAAAGGCGAATGGTCTTTAGTAGCAGATTTGAAGCCCGATAGCCGAGTAACAATCGTCAGCAATCTCAGTTTGCAGGTGAATACGCTGCCAAAAAGTATTTTTGTTGATAGCGAAACTAAAATAACAGCCGCTTTGCGAGATCAAGGTAACACTATTGTTAAGCCAGATTTTTTGAGACTCGTGGATTTGGATGTTGCGGTAACTCGACGTAAAGACAGCTTGTTATGGGACATGTCACTGTCTGATGCAGATCGTGCTCCGAGTCGCGGCGTTTTTACCAGCGTACTCACAATGCTGGGAGAGGCAGGCGTTTATGACGTTGTCGTCGACGCCTCGGGAAAGACCTTCAAACGGCGCTACTCCCAAACAGTGAAAGTTCATGAAAACTTTGAAGTAGAAACATTAAGTACAAGTGATGCTGTTCCTAAGCACCAGCTAACCGTATTTGCAAAAAACCCGTCCATTAATACAATGCAAACGAATGTTTCGGCAGTTGTAATAGGACCAGAAGGCAGAGAAATACTAGCTGAAGCCCAAGTTATTGACAATAGAGGCTGGGCACTGGAGCTCGATACTATAAGGAAGTCGGGGCGATACGAAGTTACGGTCAAAGCAAAGGGGCAATATTCAAATGGCGCGGAATTTGAATACACTACACCAATTCCAACTATAGAGCATGTAGTGCAGGGAGAAGAGCTGAAGCTCATTGAACCTGAGTCTAAACCAGAGCCGTTGGTTGTCCCAGAAAATATCGTTGCGCCCGCTAATCCCGAACCAAAGGCCGACCCGCCTGTTATTGAAGAGGAGGCAGTATCAATGACGGAAATTGCATTTTATGCCGGGATTGGACTGGGAAACCTACTGATTTTTGGATTAGGGTACGCTGCCTATAAAGCAGTCAAAGGTCCGGCCAGTAATGAGACACAAGCCGACGACGATTTTGATGACGATGAGGATTTTCCAGATGAAGAGGAAGATGTGGCCGAAGACGAAGGCAGTTTTGAAGATTTAGATGATTCTGATTCGACATCTACCCCAGCACTGAGCGCCCCGCAGGATGTTGACGATTTACTGGACGACATTGAAGATTTCCAAATAGAAGAGAAAGATAGTGACTTTCTTGAAGAAGAAACAGACGCAGTGTTAGACGAGTTTGACGAAATTGATGTGGATGAACTCGACCTTGACCTTGATGAAGACCCTGCCCAGGATGTAGATGATGAGCTAATTGACATCGATGATATTCTTGACCTACCTGACGATGCAATAGATATCGACTCGTTGATCGAGGATGAAAAATAGAGACAGTTATATTTTAGATTTACTAAAACGGGAATTTATTGAGGTCTATAAAGATCAATTTTTTCGTGCTCGAATCTGGCATAATTATGCTATTTCTACTTGCCATTCTTCCAAACACCCGATAACCTTAGCGGTTAATTTTTCACTAAATAGGGTGATTTTGCGAAAGTTTGTGCTAATAGGATGACGCTAATTGGAAGTCATACAATACAATGGCGCTGTATTTTCTCTTAACCCCCAGCAACAAATAGGTTTTAATCCCATGAAGTTTGAAGGCACAGCTACCTATGTAGCAACAGATGATCTACAACTCGCTGTAAACGCAGCGGTGACGCTTGAACGACCTTTGCTGATCAAAGGTGAGCCTGGAACGGGTAAAACTTTGTTGGCCGAAGAGGTTGCTGCATCTCTGGGGAAACGACTTATTCAGTGGCACATTAAGTCTACAACGAAAGCTCAGCAGGGATTGTATGAATATGATGCTGTTTCGCGCTTGCGCGATTCGCAGTTAGGTGATGCAAAAGTCCAGGATATTGGTAACTACATAAAGAAAGGAAAAATGTGGGAAGCTTTTGAGTCCGAAGAACAAACCGTACTTCTTATCGACGAAGTTGACAAAGCCGATATCGAATTCCCGAACGATCTGTTGGTTGAATTGGATAAAATGGAGTTTTTTGTTTACGAGACCGGAGAAACAATTAGAGCGAAACATCGTCCTATTATTATTATTACAAGTAATAATGAAAAAGAGCTTCCGGATGCATTTTTACGTCGCTGCTTCTTCCATTTTATCAATTTCCCTGACCGCGACACTATGATGAGAATCATAGATGTTCATTACCCTGAAATTCAGAAAAACTTGGTAAATGAAGCTCTCGAGATATTTTTTGATATACGAACAATTCCAGGTATGAAGAAGAAACCTTCTACTTCTGAACTTATCGATTGGCTGAAGCTGCTCATGGCTGATGATATTCCGGATGAGATTTTAAAAGATCGTGACAACAGTAAAGCAATTCCTCCACTTTACGGTGCTCTCTTAAAAAATGAACAGGACGTACATATGTTAGAGCGTTTAGCATTTATGCACCGCAGAGAAAATCGCTAAATAAACCTTTTAATGTCATTTGTGGTAAAACCAATACATGCTTATTAGTTTCTTTCAAATATTAAAACGCGCTGGAGTTCCTGTTTCGATAAAGGAACTTCTTGATTTGTTGCTAGCGCTTCAAAAAAACCTCGCCTTTGCGGACATCGACGATTTCTATTATTTGAGTCGCACCGTCATGGTGAAAGACGAGAAATACTTCGATCGATTTGATAGAGCCTTTAGTGTGTATTTTAAAGACCTCGAAACGCTCGAGGATATC
>JBLHNZ010000184.1:0-7535 GCA_047623245.1 Oceanicoccus sp.
CAGTCGAGTCTTGAGACTGAGTTTGTGCCATCTGAGCCTGACAAAAAAGGACCAAGACAAGTACCTTGAATACGCTGCTTAAATGCCGAGAGTAAGCAAATAATGAGCTGATATTTGTGGTCGTCAGATGAACCTGCATCTTTAACCGCGATAGCAACACAGGTGCCACAGGTGCCACAGGTAGTTGACAGCAACTCAAAAAATACTGCCATATTTTCCATAAAAACGCGTTCATTACAGTGACCGATTACATGTCCAATACGGGAAGTTATGCTAGTGTTAATCGGGATCGAAGGGAACCCTAAACAAATTTAGGGTTTGTTGAATGTAAAGTCAGCAAGCGGTGCGAACTTATGAGCTACCGATACTTGATGAAAAAAGGTCAAGAAGATCTTCTTTGCTTACTTGACCTGAACTTTCTAATGCACGCCCCCTTTTTTATTCTGCTGAAAAATAACACGTGGTATTTGTACCCATCAACTCATGATGAACGGGTCGGCTTTCCTCCAAGCCGAGAAACAGCAACGCGTCCACTTCGCTCTTCCAATTTTCTGAGGGGAACAGCGCCATATACACTTCGAACCACGCCCCATGCATTTTACCGCGACTGTATTTGCTCTCTCGCCCTGTAGAATCGAGTTTAAGAGTACTTTCAAAATTGATTGGCAAAGGGTGCCAGGGGTAATTATGTTCGGTCGCATACGTCTCTAGTGTAGCTGGGCTCTTTGCGCTATCAATTGCGAAACTAACCATGTCGTGCAGCGACTTCCCTTCAACACTCCACGAAAAGACATCATAGCCCTGTACACTGGCCAAGTTCGCCATGTACATCACGCTCATTGTTGTTAAATTTTGATAAAGGTAGGCATTACCACCTCGTGCAATTTCCCTCGGAAATCCTCCATCGTCGTTCATTTGATGAAGTGCCAGAACTATTTTTTCCAACCCTTCAGTAAAGATGGTGTCATTGCCTTGCAATGCCCCCCAGGCCATTTGAACACCTGCCACCAAATAACTGACATTAAAGTGGCCTTTGTCTCCGCCGGGACCACTGGTTGTTGTAAGAGCGGTAAACGACAGCACCTTACCAATCCAGCTATCTATCAGATCAATGTCAGATTGACTTGCCACGTTGTCCTGTCGCAACAAGCTCCACGTTTCCAAAACCGAAATCATGACCATATTAATTTCGTAGCGGGGCCAAAAGTCGTCTTGACCACTTTCACCAAGAGTGACATTTCGAACATTTAAAAACGCACCCGACTCAGCCCAAACCTTCAATTTATTTAGAAGATAATCGCCGACTTCGACATCACCATACGCCAAATAATCGGCCGTCACATTGACTAATGTGTCTCTGAATTCCCAGTTGGGGAGATATTCGTTGCATACGGCAAAATCATCCGAGCACCATATTTCATCTAAGGGCGGTAGCTCGGGCAAACTAAATACCTCTTCAGAAAATAATGAAGCGACGCTTGATATTTCGCTATGAGTGTCTAAGAGGTATATCGAGGCGCCAGATTCACGGGTAATCTCTGCGTCGGTACCAATTAGTTCTCGTGCGTTCTTCATAGTAGATAGCAAAACATTGCGAGTATTTGCGGGGAGTTTGTTGAGGCGATATCGGTCAGAATTAGAGAAGGCCACTCTCTTCGGATCCAACGTAACAAGAAAATAGAAGGGGTCGCTAAATCCGTCTAATACTGACGATGGGTTAAACCCTGGATCAAAATAGAAGTCGACCGTTTGTGCTTCGTCAGCAATAGAGAACTGAAAGGAAAACTCTTCCAAATCTAAACCACCTTCTACGCTGAGGTTTTTAAGCGTTACGTAGGCCGCCTCAATGTGGCTATCAACATCGATTGATTCCCCCTCCCATGAAGTGAGATGCACAGCAACGCTATCGGCGGCAATAGCTGGCACTCGGCTTGCCGATGCCGCGATGTCGCTACAAAACTGATTAACATCATCCGCTGGAAGAGAGGCGAGCTTTTCTCTACGTGTAGAAATATTGGTTGATAAAACCCCAGGGTTATTCACTTTATAGGCGCTTTGATTTAACCCGCCGAGCAGTGTGGTATCGACGATAAAGCATTCTCCGGGCAGCGATCCCTCCCATTCGGGGCCGGGGCAAACTTGTTCGCTCGTTGTCTTGAATTGATCTACGTCGTATGGAAACGTATCATGTATATCCAACACGCTATCATTATCATCATCATTGTCAGAGAAGTTACCGACCCCATCGCCGTCGGTGTCAGAAAGTGCGGACAAACCAATACTCACGGAGCCTTCATCGCTAGTAACATTCACCAGCAATGAAACAGCCGCATCTACCTCATCACTACCGACGTAGGAAATTATTTCGTCATTAACAGCCTTGGTAAAAGCGTTTGCCACTGCCATACGATTGGCCACAACGAGAGCATCGCCAGTCCCATCATGAACACCATCTGCAATACGCAAAGCAATAGAAGCCAAACTCCAACTAGGATCTCCCGATTCTAGTTGGCCTACATACCAATCACGACCAGCATCATCAGCATCTCGACCTAGTAACTGAATAAAGATGTTATTGATGAGGGCTGCGTTACTCATGCTGCCCAAACGTTCAACATATTCTTGGGAGTTGCCGAAACTGTTAATGATCTCAGAAAGGTTACCGTTAGCGGCATCCAGCTTACCAGCCCACCAATTCAAGCCCGCTGGGTCACCCGGGCGACCATAGTAAGCCACATACATTTTTTGGACTTGATCTTCATAGGTGCCAGCATTTACATGACTAGCAACAAGTATTGCAGGTATTAGGAAAATCTGGACAAGACGACATATGGATAGACGCAACATCTATTTATTCCTTTACATGTATTATTAAACTAAATGGGTTAGGGGTCCCAAGGGCTGAGTGTCGAACCTTGCACCTTACACTTAAACGATGTCACCGCCAATTCACTGGGCCAGCATTTACTCTAAACCAGTTAGCTATTTCTTCCAGTGTGAAATGGCAACTCGCATAGACCAGTGCTATGCATTCAATGATTGTTCAGGGTTTAACTTACACTTCATCTCTTCTACAAACTGATTAGATCCCGAGTAAATTTGATTCTTCAGCTCTTTAAAGGGAGGCTGCTGTCCTCCTCCCTGAGCAATACATTGTTTATCGAAATAGTGGGCGACCCCGTTATATCCTGCAAACGGTTTAGATAGGGAACGCAAGATGTAAGGTCCGACCCTGTTATTGCACCATTGTGCATAGCTAATGACATGAGCAGGATAGCGATAACCCGAGTAAAAAGTTGTATTTTTCATCTACTGGTTATTACAGGCTAATGAGTTGGCTCGTTAACTTGACAGCACCTTTATTTGTTGTCGTCATAGTGAACACCTTCCTCTCTAACGGTAGCGTCACATCACCCGCCACACGCAGTCAACAGCAGCTCAATGAGAACTGCCATATGATCCATAAAAATGTGTTCATTACAGTGACTGATAACAAGCAAAATATAGGAAGCTATGCTAGTGTTAATCGAGACCAAAGGGAACCCTAAACAAATTTAGGGTTTATGTTATGTAAACCCAGTAAGCCGACTGCTATACGGCTTAAAAGCGGATTAAGGATTTTCTACAAGAATTAATTTTCCAAAATAAAAACTCAAAGAATAAGTTAGCTTTTGATGTTTGAAGTGAATTGAACTTAGCAAAATCATGCTCTTTTAGGTGTCTTTCCATGGAATCATTATGACACTCAATGTCCTCGTTGTTGATGACCACGAACTTGCGAGACACAGCCTATCGTTGATAGTGTCAACGATTGAAGGCTATACGGTGTGTGGCGAACTCGCGCACGGTACAGCCGTTATTCCGTTTGTCTCAGCCAATTCTGTCGACATCGTATTACTCGATTTGAACCTTGGCACAATGAATGGACTAACGTTGCTTACTGATCTGGTGGAGCGTTGCGATATTACCGTCGTTGTTATTTCAGGCGAGGATTCCGCTAAAGCGTATAAACAGGCGCTAGTCATGGGCGCGCGCGCCATAGTGTCAAAATCGGACCCACTTTCTGAGATTGAGAATGCCATCAAAAGTGTGGCTTGTGGTGAAAACTATTTTTCACCCACCGCGAAGAACCTTATACTGGAGCCCATTCCCTCGCGTCACTTTTCCCCACGTCAGACAGTAATTTTGCAGCTTTTGTCGGAGGGCATAAGTAATAAAGAAATCAGTTACCAGCTAAAAATCAGCATGCCGACGGTGTCATTCCATCTAAAAGAAATTAGGACAAAAATCGGCGCTGCAAGCAATCGACAAATTATCCTCACCGCAACTCAGCTAGGTTTGATCTGACTATTCCCCGATTGACTAAACAGCCCCTGCACGACGGCGTGTTGTAATATCCCCGGCGAAACTGGCTTATACAAGATGACGCTAGCATATTCGTTCATCCATTCTCTTAACCCTATTGAATCGTCATGAGTCATAAAGACGATGTTTCTATCTGGATTCTCATCGATCACGTTATCTAGCTGGCGTTGCCGATCATCCCCATTCGATTGGTCCGGATCAAAGAGAATAACATTATTAATTGTGTTGTCTTTCGGCTTTTCAACATTGCCCATAACATTGCCCTTAACATTGCCCTTAACGTGGCCTAAATCTGGAATTGTCACAACAACCGCAGTACCTTCGCCAAGCTTCGAGCTGATGTCTATTGTCCCACCAAGCCGATCGATAATACGACGAGCAGCGTTCATTCCACTACCAGAACCTTCAACCTCATCTGACGCCCGGTGTCTTTGTACTGTGTTATCTAGCAGTATTTTAAGTGTTTCTGGGCTCATGCCGCAGCCCTGATCCGTTATAGTGACATGTAAGTTGCCGTCAAGCCCGTAGCTAGCCGATAGGGATACTTCACCCGATGACGAGAATTTGATCGCATTGTGCACGAGGTTGGAAAGCACTCGACTGAGCAGAGAAAAATCTGAAATAATATCTTGATTCGTCGGCGCCATTACCCGCAAGAACACATTCTTGTTCTGGGCCTCGCCCTTGTAGATGAGTACCATCGCATGAAGTAAATCATCGATACTACCTTGACCTATTGCCAACCGGTCGTGGTTATAAGCAAAACCAAACGTTGAAGCCATTGTCGTTGTTACGATCTGTTTCAGATAATTACTGGATGATTTTAACAGTCCTAAAACATCTTCGGGGATAGCGCCTTCCGGCGTTTTTTCCAGCACAATAGCGATACTTTGCAAGGCCAAAAGAACCTGTTTACTGTCGTGACCCGCCGCGTGCATCAGCGTGTTCTGCTGATCTAACCCTTCGATCACAGTCGCTTTTTCGACGGTCAGTCTGGCGGCAACGGCTTCAACACGGAGCTTGTCGTTTTGACTCTGGGTGAGCTCCATTTGCGTAACCAGGGCGTCTCTTTGCGCGTCCCTGACATAAAGCCCTGTCACTAGCGTTAGGAAAAATGCCTCTAACAGCCCAACAGGCCCTGTCCAATACCACTGATAAGGCAGGCTAGGAATAAGACTGGCCGACGCCAGTGCTATATGGGCAATAAAGAGACCCATAATCCCCCAAGAAACCAGCAAGGGCCAATGCGTCCAGCCTTTCAATTGAATCGCTTTAAAGGCAACTATTGGCATACATAAGCCTGAAAGCGAAGCGACCACCCACGCAAAATAGTGAATGTTCGTTAGTGTATCTTCTGAATAGAACGACCTAAAAAGCAACAGCGTGAAACAAATTACAGCCAAGCCAATAATTACCCGAAGTGCTTTGTCAATGTTCGGCATTGATGTAACTGTATTCAGAAAACTTCTGGCAAACTGAGCCATACAAAAGGCAAAAACACATTTTGCCCCCTCCGCAAGCGATCGAGACAACCCAGGGTTGTCGTAGAATAAATAGATCGTGGTATAGCCCTGGATATGGAATGTTTGGAAAAGGTATGCAAGTTCGGCAACGATTATATAAAGGAATACTCGTTTGGCTACAAACATATAAAGTATGGAATTAAAAATGACAAGAATGATAATACCCGTCGCAACGATCGACATAATGACCGATTGGATCATAATACCATCATAAAAATCTGCGGGTGCTCGGATAGTTATCGGCATTGATGTGCTATTTTCTGCCTCAAAAACAACAGCGACGATACTTTCTTCACCCGCTTTAAGTTTCAGTTCAAAGCTGAATGAGTGATATTGTCTTAGGTTCTTTTTTACTGACTCAATGTCGTCACCATTGAACTGTTGCCGTATGTGGTCACCGCGCAATTCAAACATTTGAATATGTTTCAACGAACCCCTATCGGTATTAAATATCCAATTTCCGTTCTCAGAGCCTTCGTTTTTAACTTTCAATACAACCAGAACCTCGCCTTGCGGCGGACCAAATTGAATTTCCGATGATTGTATAGACTGTAAGTGATCTTGTGACGGTACGAGAAAGTCGCCCAGCTGCTGCGACGAATACGGCACTTGATAGCGAATAAAACCCTTTACTTCCGGAACACTTTTCCCCGGAGTAAGCCCGAGCACCGGCAATTCCGTCGCACTAAGGCTCGCAATGCAGTTGAACAATAGTAGAAAAAGAACAATTCGCGATAACCACCGCAGAGAACGTACATTCGTTGTCATTCTTCGCTTCCAACGTAGCGCTCAACTTCGGGAGTATTCGGTCTATTGATAAGTGTGTCGAAATGTTCCATGTAGCCCAATTGTTGCCCCTATTTAGTAAAAAAGTCCTGCCTAATCCAAACTTAGCCTCAAGAAACGTAGGTCAAAGCTAATCTGGCAGCCTGTCCAATATAGACCAAGTGACTTGTACGCGTATCTGACAAAAATAGTTCACTATTAGAAATCAATTGATTTTTCCCGAACCGACAGAGAATATGAGTTCTGTCTAAGTGATATTCTGCTTGTGAAAAATAACTAAAAATTCACGTTAGAGGATGGGTAGCATTAACATCACTTCCTTATCGGTCTAATATAGACCACTAACTGCAATTAGCTACTTGTCGCGATCCATCCTGTCGGCTACTACCATAAATGCGCCAATTAGTTACACATTGACAGCGTATCTCGCTTCCTCTTCTCACTTCTGACCCGGGTCAATAGCGCGCTAAAGCGGTGATGTCAGGCCAAGGTTCACTGTCCACTCGTAAGCAAACATAAAATCGGCGCGGACTTACTAGAAGCTTAATGTTGCAAATATGCCAACGTCGGACACTTGGGAAGTCAGGATTTGGCGGGTACACGAAGTGGAAAAAACGCCCTTTTTTTGGCTACTCCAACCCAAACACTCGCGGCAAGACAACTGCTCTATCGGCTAAGGCGGGAGGCAGCTGATATAAAAAACCTAGTTTCTCGCGTTTTAGTTACTACTTGCGATAAACGGTGACTTCTATTTCAACCCCCTATAGATAAAGCCATGATCGCTAGCCTACACTTTAATGAGCGACCAAGTTATCAGAAAAATAATAGTCTCTTGAGTTAGGCTATGGCATATTAGCTGCC
>JBLHNZ010000185.1:0-7533 GCA_047623245.1 Oceanicoccus sp.
CGCTACCGGTCTTGGTCAGGTCAGTTTTGCGTTAGGCACCGATACTGCAGGCTCCGGTCGAGTTCCCGCCGCACTGAATAATTTGGTTGGATTGAAGCCAAGTAAAGGACTACTCAGCACGCGAGGAGTGGTGCCCGCGTGTCGGACATTGGATTGCGTCAGTATCTTTGCCCTTAACTGTGACGATGCGGCGTCTATTTTTGATGTCGCTGCACAGTATGATGAAAAAGATTCGTATACTCGAAAGAATCATTACGCCAACCGCAGTCGCTATTACGGTCCCGCCGGAGTAAAAGAGGCTTTCTCATTTGCAGTGCCTTCCGAACTTGATTTTCAGGGCAACCCGGAAACCGAGCGGTTGTTTCACGAGAGCGTCGCGCATTTTGAGGCCGCTGGTGGTGTTGCGAGTCCTATCGACTTTCAGCCGTTTCTAGCGGTAGCGAAATTACTCTATGAGGGCCCTTGGGTGGCCGAGCGTTGGCTTGCTACAAAATCGGTCGATACGAAATCGATGTTGCCGGTGATCGAAACTATTATTAAAGGCGCGGAAGGCGCAACGGCTGCGGATGCATTCTCGGCCCAGTACCAGTTGGCGGCACTTAAAAAACAGTGCGATGCACTGATCTCCGGTTTTGAATTTGTTTTGATGCCAACAATGCCGACTTTTTTTACCCGAGCGCAAATGGCTGAGAACCCCATCGTTCACAATTCGACATTGGGCACCTACACGAATTTTGTGAATCTGCTCGATTATACGGCCACAGCCGTACCGGTAGGCTTTACCGACTGCGGAGTGCCCTGGGGTGTAACATTGTTAGGGCAAGCTTTTGAAGATATCCATATCCTCAATTACTGTCAGTTATTACAGCACGCCTGCAAGCTACCGATGGCGACAGGAAAACATCCTTTACCCGCAATTAAACCCAATAGCGGTGCACCCGTTAACGATCATGTCGAGGTAGTGGTTTGTGGTGCCCATCTTGAAGGTCAGCCTCTGAATTGGCAATTGCAGGAGCGCGGTTCTTTCCTACAGGAGAAAACCTCCAGCTCTGATAACTATAAACTGTACGTACTGAGTGATGGCAAGCGGCCGGGGATGGTTCGCTCGGCAACTGGTGGTGCAGCAATCGACGTGGAATTATGGTCGATGCCCGTCGCCAATTTCGGATCATTTGTCGCGAGTATCCCTGCGCCACTGGGTATCGGCAAAGTGGAGCTGGCCAATGGGCGCTGGGTAAGTGGTTTTATTTGCGATGCCTATGGTCTTGAAAGCGCTCAGGATATCACTGAATTGGGGTCGTGGCGCGAATGGGTGGCGCGCCAATAGACAAACCCATAGCGCTTGGCAATCACTCAGCCCGGCGCTTCTGGTGGACCCACTGATGATGTTACTGTGCAAACGCGGATGAGGCTATTTACCGCCTCAAAATAGACAAACCTCGGTTTTTCTGCGTTTCGGCCTCTATTTCGTAATCTCGGCTTACGCGCCTCGGTATAGATAAATAAAGCGATGACAACGACCACCAATCCTACGGAGCAGGGAAAAGGTTTAGCCACTGTCAAATACACCAAGGCGGAAGATGTGATCTAGCGTGCCGCGATTTCTTCCATCAATACATTTCCCTTTTTATAGAATCCTCTATTTCTATCCATTTGAAGTAATTGTTTCTGACTCTTTTTGGCATCCATGTCCACAGCAAAAACATATAAATTGTTATTGTTACAAGTGAAAAGTATATCTGCAGCTTCATTTGAATGTCTATTTCTTTGGTCATAGTGTAACAATGCTCTCATCTTTATAGCATTATCCTGCACAATAGATTTACAGATACCGACCGCTTTACTATCACCGGAATAAATATGTTTTTTCATAACTGTTTCTTCGGCAATACTCGAAGCCGAAACGGTAGCCATTCCGACAAAAACAGCGAGTAGTTTTGATCGTAGTTTATTTTTCATGACACTGACTCCTTAAAGATGTTATCCAAGTTACTCTCAGGCGGGATTTTATGACAAACGTGGGAAATAGACCTGATCGAAATACTATCGAATTCTAAACAAAAGGATATCCTATGTGGGAAGACTCAACACAAGTCTCTTTTGCAGAGCTGACTTAAAATGCATTTTTAGCAGGTCCAGCTATTTTCAAAGAGTCACGTGAAAGAATGGTTCACTATTTACATCGTTAGCTGGCTAGCTTTTCTGTACCAGACATGCCGAAACTTACGAAATCAATTTACATTCGCTCAGAAGCGTTCTGAACGGAGTCAGAATCTGTTGTGATCCCGTGAACTTATGAAAGCTGAAATGCTGCGAGAGCAACGAAGATAAAAACAATGATCAGTAGCAAAAAACTAGGAATGTGAAATATTCGTAGTTTATCCTGTATAGAACCTTTCTCTTTAAGTGGGATTTCCTTTATCTCTCCCTTTTTTATCTTGAGGCGATAACCCACTTTGGGAATCGTTTCTATTAGAAATGGGCACTCGTAATTATTAAGGTTTTTTCGGAGTACTGAAATACAACGTGTCAAAGACTCATCCGAAACTAATTTGGCATTCCAGGCTTCTTCAAAAAAAGTTTGACGCTCAACAATATCAGGGCTGTGTTTTACCAGACATAATAAGACGCTACGCACCTGCGGTTGTAAATGAACGACACGACCTTGGTAAAAAATTTCGCAAGCGACAGGGTCAAAACAAGCCGTACCTAGATAGTGTTTATCTCCATCTGTCATATTCGATCCTTCTTCAAATAACCTGGACACCTTTGGTCAGTTTAGCACTTTGATGAAGATAATAAAGAAAGTTAAAGATTTTTTTATTTAAGAATAACATTGAATTTAATCGCTTATTATTCCGAGTTAGCAGTGCATTTTTGCACTCTGTTACGGGTTTAGTATCAATCCCGTTATCAAATACTTTGGCAGTTCGTTTGACTAATTATCTATTCTATCGGGGGGCTGATTGGACAGAATAGCAGAATTCTCATTAGCGTCGGTGAAGTTTTCCTGCCGTGGTTAACCTCCAGTATTCGTATGGCTATATTGTTACCTATTTAGAGTGAGTTTGGACTTAGCGCGTTGTTTGGATTTCAAGTGTCAGCTCTTAACTGAACGCGGTCTCTAAATAGACATATTATTGTCCGTTGAATGGATGTTTAGGATGCTCTAGTTACTCTTAAATGGGTTTGTTGGTCAGCCATACTGCTTGATAAGGGGTAAGAGTTAAGTCATCGTGCAGGTTCGTAAATACTTTGCCGCTAATGAGGTCGGTCCAGCTATCCTGACTAATCAGGTTTATTCTAGACAGAGGAATAGAAATCTCTGACTGGGTAATATTGTGAATGCAAAAAATACTCTGATCCCGCTTCGGGCTCTGTCGCCAGAACCCAAATAGATTATCACCTAAATGCAAAGTGAACTGCGTGGCGTTAGGGTGAAACGCCGGCTGAGCGCAACGGATTGATAGTAGCCGTTTCATCCCGGAAAATATTTTTGCGTGATGTGTTTCAGTGTTTTCTAATTTTTCAGTTAGATTCGTGAGATCCCATTTGTAACGGTTTATTGTACGGTTGTTTCCGGACAGTTCTACACCTTCGCTATAGTTGGTTGTACCAAATAAGCTGTGAATATAAATAGCGGGTATACCTTCGAGTGACACCATAATGGTATGCGCACACAAAAACCGCTGTACTTGCCATTCATCTGGACCCGATTCGGTGCCTTGCATTGCATCGAAAAATGTTATGTTGATTTCGTAGGGTTTTGTTTGTCCATCTGGCGTCGTGCGCCACGATATTTGACCGCCAAATGTTTGCATTGTAGTAACGACAGACGCTAAGTCGTGATCACTTAAAAGCCCTTCTACTGGACGTAGCCCTATTCCGTCATGAGAGGCCAAAAAATTAAAATAGAACGTTCCGAATTGTGCTGGTGGCATACTCATTTGCCATTGTTTTAGGTGTTGGCTATTGCCTGTTACCATCGCGTGTAAGACTAAAGGAGGCAGGGAAAAATTATAAACTGCGTGTGCTTCGTTGGCGTTTCCAAAATAAGACAGATTTTCGTGGTTGGGAATGTTAGTTTCGGTAATGATAATGGCATTGGGTGTGTGATGCTCGATCAGTGAACGCATCAAACGAACCAGTTCATGGGTTTTGGGATGATTAATACTGGTGCCGCCAATTTCTTTCCAAATAAATGCAACTGCATCCAAGCGAAAAGTGCGCACACCTTTGTCGAGATAGAACTTAATGATTTTAATGAATTCACAAAGCACTGCAGTATTAGTGAAGTCCAAGTCAATCTGGTCGTGACTAAAGGTACACCATACGTATCGTTTTCCATCCAGGGTTTCGACTTCGCGTAGCAATGGTGACGTCCGCGGCCGAACGACTGTGGATAAATCATCACTTGCGTCGGCTTCGAAAAAGTAATCTAAACCGGGATGTTTACGTTGCTTAAAGTTTTCAAACCATCGGCTTCGGCTGGAGCAGTGGTTTATGACTAAGTCACTCATCAAATTACATTGCGCGGAAATAGCCTCGATATCCTCCCAGTCGCCCAAACCTTCGTTGACTTGCACATAATCAATAACCGAAAAACCATCGTCAGAGCTGTAGGGGAAAAATGGAAGTATGTGAACGCCATTGATGACGGGCTTTAATTCATTTTGATAAAATTTGTTCAGAGTTTTTAGTGGATCTACGCCTTCCTCTCGAATGGAGTCTCCATAGGTGACTAAAAATACGTCATTTTGATTCCATACACTTTCGTGTTCTGGTGGCTTTTGCGCACTGGCATCTAGCTGCATAATATTTATCAATATGGTTGCTAGAGCAACATGGTCAATGTTGGGATAAATAAACTGCAGATGAGTTTCAACAATGAATTTAAGTTCGTTACGACCGTGCATTTTTCGATTTCCTCAGTGTTTGGTAGTAAAAGCGGTATCGCACATGTTCATGTCGACAATGTGTTTTCGTACCGTAATTTCCTATTTTGAGTATTCTTCCATATCCTTATCAACGGCGTCGTAAATAGATTCGAGTACATTCGGGATGGCACTGGTGACACGGTTCCAGCTGGGTACGAAGGGCTTGTCCATTGGGTTTTCAAGAAAACTTTGCCCCGCCGTTAGAATGTTTTTCGCGAATAATTCGACCGCTTTTTCTTCGCTATGAATGTCAAATTTCAACCCGTTCATACGCGCATCATTGTAATAGGTTTCAACAAAGTCTAAGGCAATTCTATAATAAGAGGCTTTAATAGATCGAAATGTTTCCGGAGTGAAGACGACACCGTTGGTGGCGAGTTTTCTAAATAGGGCTTTAGCAATATCGATTGACATTTTCGACAGGCCTCGGGCTGAGTCTTCCGGGCTAAGTTCCTGATGCTTGTGGTCGTAGATATCGGCAATATCGGCTTGGCAGAGTCGATTATTGGCGTAGTTACGATTCATTTCTGACAACACACCAATTTCCAAACCCCAGTCGCTGGGTATTCGAATATCGGTCATTACGTCGGCGCGAAACGAAAACTCGCCGGCAAGTGGATACCGAAAACTGTCGATAAAATCGAGGTACGGAGAATGGCCGATGGTGCGAATGAGAGCGCGAATTAGGGGAGTGACCAGCAAGCGGCTAACACGACCATGAATTTTCCCATTAGCAACGCGGGCATAATAGCCTTTACAGAACTCGTAGTTAAAGTTGGGGTTTGCTACAGGGTACAGCAAACGTGCGAGCAGGGAGCGATCGTAGGTCACAATATCGCAATCGTGCAGAGCAATCGATTCTGTTTTGCCGGAAGCAAGAGTGTAGCCCATGCAATACCAGACGTTGCGCCCCTTTCCGGGTTCCATGGGTGACAGGCCCTCGGCTTTTAGAGTGTTGTCTATTGCTTGTAGGCGTGGACCGTCATTCCATAATACTTTGAAGTTTTGCTTTAGTGGTTTAAAAAACTCAAGTGCATGTCGGTATTCTTCTTCGTTAGCCCGGTCCAAACCGATAACAATCTCTTGGAGATAATCAACTTTTGCAATTTCCTTCACAATATTGGGTAGAGCATCACCTAGCAACTCCGAATATAAAGAGGGAAGTATCAAACCCATTGGGCGCGTGTGAGAAAAATCTCTAAGTTCTTGCTCCATCGCCTCTAATGGACGTTGAGATAGGTTGTGCAAGGTGGTGATGATTCCGTTCTGGTAGAAATCTCCCATGATGGGCTCCTAATTATTTGAATTTGAATTTGAATTTGAGTAGGTGTGTAATAGTTGTGTTATCGCCTCGTCCCAGCCTTCCGGGCCATAAGCGGTGGTAAATATAGGTGTGTTGATGCAATCGTGAGCAGGAAAGTCGTGTACAGGGGAGCGCACAAATACCGGAATGTCGGCTATCTCCAGCATATCTAAATCATTGTAGCTATCGCCTAGACAAACGAGTAAAGGCCTATTTTCAGCGTTTTCCGAGAGTGTATTCAATTCCAGTAATGACGAACCTTTATTGCATTGGCCTAGAATGTGAATAAACCGTCCACCGCGAATTATTCGCAAGTTGGCGTCGCGAATAGCTGCGCAGAAAGCGCGATAATTGGCATCACTATCTTGCCAGATTAAGGGTTCGGAAAATTGCCTTTGGCAAGACTTGGCTGCCGATATTTCGTCCAAGCCCGTATGTTCGATAATTTTATTGACGTCCCAATCACTATATCCTTCGAACAGCCACTGATGTTTTTTCCTCAACGCGTAGACTTTGGCAACCACTTCCGCGCGTTGCGTGCCGAGAACTACACGTGAGTATTTGTTATCAAATCTTTCGAAAGCGTCTGTAGAATCCTTATTTGGTGTATAGATGGCAGATCCATTTTCGACAATAAATGGCGCGTTTAAATTCAGCTCCGTTTGTAGATCGACCACCTCAGAAAACGTTTTACTGGTATTAATTACAATTTGTATGCCGAGTGAAAGAAGCGCGTCAATACTTGGCTTTGCCGACTCCCAGGAATAGCTGAAGTGATCGAGTAAAGTCCCATCGAGATCAGTTGCAACGAGGATCGATTGTTTCTGTACACAGGTCATTTTCGTTCAACCAAGTTTGTTATCAGGTGCTGATCATTCAGCGTAAGTAACCAGTCTGCTTTGCCCGATATATTCGCTAAGCTATGGCGGGTCAGACGCTCGTAATGTGAAATGAAGCGCCGTACACCATTTTCATCCAAGAGCTGAGTATTAACATCAGAGTTTTCGCGTTCCCACTGTTCAATAAGCTTTTGCTCCTGTAGCCAGCGCCAGTCATACACAGATTCAAATGAAGGCGCTTTAAGTACAATGAGTTTATCGAGCATGCCAAAGAGCTTAGCGTAGTCCTTTTTCAGTTTTTGGTTGCTGTAGCTTCTCCAACTAGCGTCTGGATCTTCAATACGTTCAAGGTCATTGATCGGCGATCTAAGCTCGCTGTCAGCTTGTGCTTCAGTGCCTATGCACCAACCTTCAAGAATTACCACGTCTACTGGAGAGTCGACGGGTTCCCAAT
>JBLHNZ010000186.1:0-7501 GCA_047623245.1 Oceanicoccus sp.
TCGCTTCGTTTCTCGCAATGACGTTATTTTTGGATGGGCAGTAGCTAACAGTCGTTATCAGTTATGAAAGCCGCACTAATTATCATCGATAACAAGACTGCGTTTAGGGCCTTTACCCGTTTTAAGATATTTAATAATTTTCTTGGTTTTCGTATCAAATACAGCAATTTGGTTTAGTTTAGCTAATGACACAAAAGCGAAACGACTGTCCAGAGAAAAGCTAATCCAGTAACCAGCGCCTTTGAGTTCCAGCAGGTGAGTCTCCTTATAATCGGGCTCTAATGCATCATGAATCGCAAGATTCTCTTCACATACAGACCAAATTTCATGCTGATCTGGGCGCAAACCGAGTCCATGACAGTAACGGAATCCTTTGGTTGTCAGGCTTTTAGATCCTTGCCGCTTATACAAAATTAACCATCCTAAATCATAAGAATGCCGAATTGTGTCAATAACTTTAAGTTGGCTTGTATCGGCCACCTGAAAACCTACCAGTCCATCGACGTGATGAAACAGCAGCTTACCATTGGCTGAAAGCGCAGCGGGGCGTGCCGAACCGGAAAACGAAATAGTTCCGACCACTGTATGATTAGCTGCTATATCAACAACGGTAACTTCTCCTGGCTTACCCAAAGGCGACAAGAACATGTACCGGCCGTCTCTCGAAACTTGCGTGTTATGCGGTCGCTTTCCCGTTTCGATTTTTTTCACAACTTGCCTAAGAGTGGTGTCAACTACCCAATAGTTGCCGTCACCGCAAGGAACATAAAGCCATCGGCCATTAGGGGTGATATCGATTTCGTGGGGCATCGGGCCCACTTTCAAGCGATAGATGATTGATTTGGAGGTGGGGTCAATCCAGAGCACCTCTCCATGTGGCTCCCCCTTTTTTTCAATAGTGACATAAACCATGCTGGCGTCGTCGGGGGTTGCAATACCGTGAGCGCTGGGGCCGACGTGAATTTTGTGTTTTAGATCAAACGGCTCAAGATCAAACAAGTAAAGAAACTCGTCGTCAGTATGAGTCTGCCACAACAAGGGCCGTGCAAATGAGGAAGTAGTCAGCACACAGGTAACAATAAGAATGCAAACCCGGAGCATCAAGGAAAAGTCACAGAGCAGTTTTTCATTTTGGGAAAATATCATGGACTAAAAGTCTTTGCCAATCATCGCTTTACATATCAAATGTATTCTGGATATTATTGTCACATAGGTTAGCAGATATTACATCGTTGAATTGCTCCCACATACCCCAAGGCGATTGTCATGCAAGACGGAAACGAATTGAGTAATTCATTCGATTTTTCAATATTCGGCACAAAAGTGAATGCTTTCATGTCGAGTAGCGACAGCCAATACGCCGCTCGTCTGTCTGGGCCGCATTTGCCTTTAGTGATTCAGCCGGAAGATGCATCGCTGGATAGCTATTCTTGGGCCGAAGAGTACAAAGACAATATAAAAGAAACGCTTTCGTCCCTAGGGGCAATACTTTTTCGCGGCTTTCCGCTCACTGAGAAGGAAGGTTTTGTGACGTTTGGAGAATCGTTCATTGAGCAATGGTTGCCATATGTCGACCGAGCTAGCAAACGGTCGCCGATAAGCGGTCCTGTTTTTTCGTCTACCGACACACCACCAAAATTTGACATTCCCCTGCACAATGAGAGTTCCTTCACTTCACGGTGGCCCGAAACGGTGTTTTTCTATTGTTACACTGCTTCGCCTGAAGGTGGAAGGACGCCTATTGTCGACGTGCGACGTGTCTATCAAGAAATTGACCCAATAATCAGAAACCGCGTTGAGCAACAAGGCGTGTTATATGTTAGAAATTTCGGCCAGACGACGGGAATGGACTGGCAAGAAACATTTCAAGTTAAAGATCGTGATGAATTAGAGGCATTTTGTAAAACTGCTTCAATTACTTTGGAATGGCTGAAAAATGACAAATTAAGAACATACCAGATACGGCCGGGTGTCGTTGAGCACCCCGTAACTCGGGACAAAATATGGTTTAATCACGCTCTGGCTCTTCACTATACGAGCCTCGATAAGACGCTCCAGGACACATTTTTGCGGCAGTACGGTCAATTAGGCTTACCGCATAATACCTATTATGCAGATGGCAGTGCCTTTAGTGTTGAGGAAATGGAACATATTCGAGAGGTCTATCGCGCCAATAGCTTTTACTTCGATTGGCAGCCGGGTGATTTATTAGTGTTAGACAATATGTCGGTTGGCCACGGGCGAGAGCCGTATAAAGGTGAAAGGAAAGTCGTCGTATCTATGGCCGACCCATTGTCTTGGGCGGATGTTAGCCGAACGTTGTCACTACCAAACGTGGAGCAAGTCCATGCCGCTCTTTTACGAAATAAGGGAAATGATGGAAATACTTCACTAGAAAAAAAGGGAGTGGGTCCGATTAGCCATTCTAGTGGCCTCGAATTCAGAGACAAAAACTACTTTCTCAAGATTGTCGCCGAGGAATTGGAATTGGAACTGGATTCAGTGCATTCCGAAGACGTGTTTCAAGACCTGGGTGGCGACTCTATGGCTGCAGCAATAATTATCGAGACTGTGCTTGAGGACACTGGCATTGAGCTACCGGTTGACAGCTTTTTTGACGGACAAAGCCTCGATATTCTAGTATCTATGCTGACGCGAGAGTAGCATCAGAAAAGCGAATACGAGAAACGCACATTAAAGCGGTGAAGCAGAGCCAAATACTATGATTGCGAACGTTTTGTATTACCTGATTCTTCATTCGACCATGCAATCAAATCATTTCTCTGCCAGTGATAGGCAAAAGTTCGGGGTAGATAGTCGCCCTGTTGGTAGGCTTGCTGTCTAGCCGGCGCAGCTTCTAGCGCTTTACCTTCATTGTTCAATCCCAAATAAACCAGTTCAGCTCCATTGTTGCAGGGTAATTCCCACAAAAATGCCAGACGTGGACTCATTGTTTTGAGAGCCGGGTCCAAAAACCAGCTGGCCCTGTATACACCAGCTAAATTTTTGCGCAACTCTAATAGCTCAGCGATGTAATGATAACCTTGAGTCATATGCTTCGGTGTGAATTTGCTGCGTTGCCGGTCGGCGGTATGTATCACAACATACAGCTTATACTCGCCTAGAATAGCCCTTAAGACTTTTAGGCCATTTTTCATGGCATTTTTAACGGATCTTGGAGAGATCTTCTTTACCTGTTCCCAGACAAATGCGGTGACTTCTTGTGGATGTAAGCTATTATATATATCTATCTGAGCGGCGTCTTTCACATCTAAAGTCGCGTTGCGGTCTCCAGGTTTTGTCCTGCGATGGTAGATAAGCTCTATCAGCCAGGCTCCGCCAATAGGTATGGCACGAAGTCCGGCGATTGCCAAGTCTTGTCGGTATCCATCACCATTACGATGATGGTAATAATCGTCGGGTTGCTTTGATAGATCTTCAAAAATGCGCTGATACCACTGAAAAAACAAGCCTAGGTGGTTTTCCGACAGTGTTTTGGAATTAACTTCCTTTTTAAGGTTATCAACAGTATGAACCACAGAACAGCAAAGTAAATATTTCAGGAACACAGATAGACATTGAGCGCCCCGTGTTTGTTCTAGCCGATCGAGACGTTTGATCAGCTTAGCGGGTGGGTTGATATAGTGTCTGAATGGCGTCGGCTTATGATTACATTTGATACAGAAGGTGATCGGCAGTTCCGAGAGTGTTTCTGGAAAAGATTGTCTCAAATACTCTTCATATTGTCGCGCCGCGGTTCCGAATTGTTCTTCAATCATGTGTTGTCATCAATCTGTGTTCTAAAGTAGTTGACAAAAAAATGTTTAATTGGCTCGTAGCGAATTTACCTTAAGGCGACGATAAACGGTAGCAATAAATTTAGGGATCATCTTGTTCTTTGCGCGGAATTTACAAAGTAATTTTACCTGGCACTTATTTAAGGGTGATTTGCACCAGATTTTGGATATAAGGAAACACCTCTACGTACTTGGCTGCCGGTTGCGTAATATTTAGGATATAGTAGCTGAAGAAAGTGAACACACGATCCATTCTATATTTCGGAGTATTGCTGCGAAGCACCTGAGCGATTTAGAAAACGAGGATAAAAAGATTCTTCCTCCAACGATTCGTTTTACGTCTTTTTTGTCTTCCTTCGGAGTACTTAATGCAAATTATTACGTTGTCCCCCTCCGATACTCAGAGTCTGGAATTTTGGCGAGAGCAATGGTTCGCGCTCTTTCGAGAGCAAGAAAATGCCGATTTATCGTGTTCCTACCAGTGGTTGGCAAACGACTTTTTAAGCTTGGGGAAAAATCATAAAAGACGCTGCTATATAGCCCATCAAGACGGACAATTTAAAGGAGCTATCGTTTGTCAACCATCGTGGTACAAATTAGGCAGGTACCTGCCTGTACCTGTTATTAATACCGGCAGTCATTTTACTAATGATTTCCCCGTCGATAACGCGATGGAGGTCGACGCACTGGATGCTCTTGTCGATGCTATTCACGCCGATTTTCCTTATGCTGCATGGATTAATTTTGATCGCTTAACGTCGGGTTGCTATCGCCAGTTAGAGTCTTGGACTCGAGAAAAACGCGTGACAGTCGTGTCGAAGAACAATGATCAGTCTGCAGTGTTTGATGTCGGGTCGGGAGATTATGCGACTTTTATTCAGCGCTTAACGCTCAAAACGCGTAAGAATTTGCGCTACTACCGCGGGCTCTTGGAGCGCAAGGTAGGGGAAGTTAAACATGTGGTTGTTTCATCACAGTCGGTCGAAGAGATGTCTTCAAATTTCAAAGAGTTTCTCGTCATTGAGGAAAGTGGTTGGAAAGGAGAAAAAGGCACAGCTATAGGGCAGTTAGCTCATAGCGAGGAGTTTCATTATGCGCTTTGCGAAACAGCCGCTACCGAAGGACAGATGCACTGGGATAAACTCTATGCCGGCGGGAAGCTAGTAGCTATGAGTATGGTAATACACAAGGCATCAAACTTGTGGGTAGTTAAAACAGCCTTTTCTCACGAATTTAATGCATGCTCGCCAGGAACGATTGGATTAACGGAGCTATTAAAGTCGGCTATAGAAGATAAAACTATTACCAGCGTACGAATGATTACAAATTACAGTTGGCTTGACCGTTGGGTTCCTAACGTGGAAACCTACCGTGGCGCGCGTATCTTTGGGAAAAATCTGCCAGGAAAACTTGCCAGTTTTGTATTTACGCTCTTACAGCGTGATTGGACGAGAATCAATGTCGGAAACAAGTCTTGAATTGAAAATGGAATGGATAATCACTGAGGCTTGGAATTGTTCACTTGTTGCCCATTGGTGCAAGACAAAATAGATATTTACATCTTATCGAAGGCGCTAGTGCAGTCGGTTCTCACAAGACGTCAATGCTTCAGAATGTGGAAGCGGGGCGACCACTCGAACTGGACACGTTGATGTTGTCTGTATGGGAGCTTGCCGAACTGACTCACATAAATGCGCCGACTATTCGAAGCATTTATGCCTGCACTGCACTTCTCAATAAAATGATGCAGAAATAGACGAATAAATCGAGGTGATTCATTGAGCGATATAAGAAGTCCTAAATTGAGCTTTATTGAGCGAGTTGTCGCTGGTCTGTTTTGGCGACTAGGACGTATCGGCGTATCCATTAAGCTCTACGTAACGGTCAGAGAAGGCGAAGTACAGCCCGACTCCGAACTGCTGAACGACACATTTGTGTTTTGTGAGTTGACCGAAGACCATATCGACGATCTGCTTCAACTCGACTCGCTTTATTATACGACGAAAAGGTTGACCGATTGGTTTAAAGAAGGAAAGTTGTGTTTCGGTTTGCGCGACGGCGAGCGCCTCGTCGCCAAAATGTGGTGCGATCTGGCAGAGGTGAATTGGGACCCCGCCTATCGAAAGCTTAAACCACAAGAAGCTTATTTATTTGCCGCCTTCTCGGATCCAGAATACCGTGGTCAGAATTTGGCGCCCACCCTCCGTGCAGCGTGTTACCTAGCGTTACGAGAGAGAGGTCGCAGCGAGTTTTATAGCCATTCTGAATACTTCAATCTGCCGGCACGACGATTCAAGCAAAAATTGGGAGGTATTGAAGAAGACCTGCAAATCGAAATTAGATTGTTCAATAAATGGTCTCGAACAATAATTCTCAGGCGTTTTGGCTAGCTTCTACGATGATTCCCGGTAATCCTTAGTGTCTTCTCTGTAAAGTGACTGAGTTCTCCTCAAAAGCAATATTTAGCTGGTTTTATGAGTGAAAGGTGAATAAAAGGGGTACTATAACCACCATGACAAATACTAAGGCGCATATTCAACTGCCTGCCCCACATAAACGAAATTGGCGTGATTGGAATGAGGCTCAGCCGGAGTTTCTATCAACAGATTCAAGATTCGAACAACGGTTGTCTACTCCCCAAGATTTCCCAGAAATTTATACCTTGCTTCACTCGGTGTTCGAGGATTCAAGATCACACGCTGCATACGACTGGATTTACGAACAAAACCCGTATGGAAAAGCACGCTGTGAGCTAATTATTGAAAAAAGTAGTGGTCAAATTGTCAGCACCAGCGCGCGCTTTCCCTGGCCGTTAATGAAAGGAGATCAGGAATTAGAGCTAACTCAAGGGGGCGACTCGGCAACCCTTAAACGGCTGCAACGCCAAGGGCTTTATTCTTTGCGAAAGACATTCGAACAATCTCACCCTTGGTACAACAAACATATTAATCTCGGGTTGCCAAATAGCCTGTCGCGCGCTGCGTCACGCAAGTACAACCTACCAAGTGCCGAACTCGCCATGCCTTTCGCCAAAAAAATATTGGACTGGCAAGGTTTTTTGATTGGGAAGGGCGTTTCGTCCTATCTGGCTAAAACGGTTGCACCAGTGGGTAAGTTTATTACGCGCACGTTTGTGCACTTACCCAGTGATCATAAAATTGAGCCCATCGTCCGGTTTAGTCACGAGCATCAAAGTCTTTCACTCAAACTTTCTCGCAGTGAGGGTTATTGGTGTCCCCATGGAGCACAATGGATGAACTGGCGCTACTTTTCCCATCCATCAAAGAAGTATGTCGCTCATGGCTTATACAGTCGGGATGAGTTAAAGGCTTTCGGCGTTATTCGGCTAGATTCGGAAAAGGCTATGCTGATGGAACTCGTATCTCCAGATAGACAGTCATCGAGGGCTTTGCTCAACGAAATTGAACGGGCGGCTCTGGAGTCCGGTGCTAAAACAATTGAAACGTATGCAAGTAGTTGCTGGCAACACTGGCCGGCACTTAATCAGCAGCGTTATTTTAAACGGCCTTCTAATATTTTTGTAACGACTAGAAGCGTTGATATCGCCGACGTCTCTCACCCAAAAAACTGGACGATTTTACCGGGTGACTCAGACGTTTTTTGAGCGGAGGCATGGCGTCTATACTTCTAACTGCCTAACTGCCTAACTGCCTAACTGCCTAACTGCCGGATAGGTTTATCGC
>JBLHNZ010000187.1:0-7471 GCA_047623245.1 Oceanicoccus sp.
ACTAGTTAGTGCCCATCCAGAAACTCGTCTTTGCGAGCGAAGCGTGGCAATCTCATGGTGCAAGAGTGACCATTATTACCTGCAGTGGAGCGGCCTGCGGGAGATTGCCGCGTCGCTACGCTTCTCGCAATGACACTATTTCTGGATGGGTACTAGTAAGCATGTTAGTGAGTTATGTACAGTATTTTTTACATGTTTTATTATAATTGAACTTAGACCAACAACTTACTTAAGTAAACGCTGTGCCTTACCGGCAATCTATAAAAAGAGGTATTAACTATGTTTGATTCCTGGCAACAAAATATGGAATCGCTTCTCTCGATTTTCGGCGACAATATAGCCATTCAAATCGTCGTTGTGATTGTTAGCGCCTTTGTGGTCGCCATTGTAGTAGATCGCGTAGTGGCGGTATGGTTTAGACGATTTACCGCAAGTACTAGCAGTATCATTGACGATCAATTTGTTGAGATCTTACACAAGCCACTTTTTTTTAGTATTTTACTGCTGGGATTTGCCAGTGTCGCTGAGCTTCTAGAGCTCGAAGGTCCGGTTCAAACAATTGTCTCATCCGTTCTTTATTCGCTAGCTATTCTTATTTGGGCTCAGTTTTTGCTGCGTACTTCGAAATTATTTATTTCTCACTTTGCCTTTGACCCCGATACCCTGGATGTGCTTAACCCGAAAACATTACCCTTATTTGAAAACTTAGCGTTCGTATTTATTATCGTTCTCGCTATTTACTACATATTTCTAAACTGGCGAGTTGATATGACAGCTTGGCTGGCATCGGCGGGAATAGTCGGTATTGCTGTCGGCTTTGCTGCCAAAGATACACTCGCAAACCTATTTTCGGGCGTGTTTATCATGGCTGACGCCCCCTACAAAATAGGTGACTTTGTTGTTCTCGATGGCGGAGAACGTGGAGAAATAACAAAAATTGGTATTCGTAGCACACGCTTACTAACACGCGATGACGTAGAGGTAACCGTTCCCAATGCAGTCATGGGCAATACTAAAATCATCAATGAGTCGGGCGGAAGACACGAGAAGTTTAGAATTCGAGTCAAAGTAGGTGTCGCATACGGAAGTGACATCGACAAAGTCAGAGATATTTTGATGGCTGTTGGTCTCGCGGATGAGTCGACATGCCATGACCCTGAGCCACGCGTTCGCTTTCGGGAATTTGCAACTTCATCGCTTAATTTCGAATTGTTATGCTGGATAGATCAGCCTGTATTGAGAGGACGAATTCTCGACAAGTTAAATAGTGCTGTCTATAAATCTTTTTTGCAAGAGGGTATCGAAATCCCCTATACGAAGCAGGATATTTACATCAAATCAATGCCGGAAAAATAGCCACGATCTAGCAAGAGATCATACACGATGGCAAGGAAAGCTTATTGTTGATTTCATAAAAGCAGTGGCGCGAAAGGCAGTCTATGCTATTCACACACCGCGCCAGCACCTCGCAGATTCAGGTTTTTAAAACGCTGTTGATCTGCCATATGAATTTTTGATAAACCAAGACCCTTTATCGTTGCAGCAACGACGGCTCTGGCCCAGTCGGGCATGGCATCGTTGAGCCTAAAATAATTCCAGTTTGCTTCTTTGCGATCACACAGGAACCCCGCGTCCTTTAGAGCCCGTAGCGCTTTTGAGGCGCTGGGCTGAGGGATATCCAGCGCTGCGACTACTTCACACACACAAACATCCTCATTAGTCGCAACTAAATAGAGACAGCGTTGGCGGGTATCATTGGCGAGGGCTGCAAAAAAATGAGATGAATCTATATTCATATATTGGAATATTCTCTAATTGGAATATACTATTGTAATGCCATTGTGCAAGGGATTACTATTCCTGTCCACCACCCATTGTGGCCTGCATTTTCTGGAATGGAACACTATCCGATGTCAACAAGAACCTTCAGAGTAAAACGGAGAAAACATGAAAATAAAAGTCGGTATTAACGGTTTAGGCCGAATAGGAAGACTAACAATCCGAGCGGCTTGGGAAATGGCTGACATAGAGATAATTCAAGTGAATGATCCCGCCGGAGATTCGGCTACCTTTGCCCACCTCATCAATTTTGACTCCGTGCATGGAAAATGGGCCCATGTCGCAGAGGGTCATACCGATAGCATTAGAGTTGCGGACCAACAGATTGCATTTTCCGCAAATCGAAATATCGCCGATACCGATTGGTCCGGTTGCGATGTTGTGATTGAAGCCTCAGGTAAATTTAAGAAAAAGGCCGTTTTAAAGGACTACCTAAAACAGGGAGTAAAGCGCGTGGTCGTCACTGCTCCCGTTAAAGAAGACGGTGTGTTAGATGTGGTAATGGGCGTCAATGAGCGACTCTACGACCCCGAGATTCACACCATCGTCAGCGCGGCCTCATGTACCACTAATTGTCTTGCGCCCGTGGTGAAAGTCATTCACGAAAATCTCGGTATTAAGCATGGTTCGATGACAACAATTCACTCTGTAACCAATACACAAACCATTCTGGACGCACCACACTCAGACCTCCGCAGAGCACGGGCTTGCAGTGCGAGCCTAATCCCCACCACAACCGGTTCCGCTACCGCTATTACACACATCTTTCCAGATTTGAAAGACAAGCTCAACGGCCACGCCGTCAGAGTGCCGTTAGCCAATGCGTCTCTAACCGATTGCGTATTTGAAGTGAAACGCGAAACCAGTGTCGAGGAAGTTAATGCGCTTCTCGAGACAGCTGCAGCCAATGAGCTAAAAGGAATACTCGGTTTTGAGACGCGACCCTTGGTTTCTATCGATTACAGAACCGATCCTCGATCCAGTATTGTCGATGCACTCTCGACGATGGTCATCAACGGTACCCAGGTGAAACTCTATCTGTGGTATGACAACGAATGGGGTTATGCCAACCGTACCGCAGAACTAGTGCATCTCGTCGCAGTTAAAGATCAACAATAGATGATAAAACCTTTTAATGCTTTGTCCCCACAGGTTCGTCAGTATTTAGTTGTTACGGGAAACTACTGGGCTTTTACTCTAACCGACGGCGCATTGAGAATGCTGGTAGTACTGCATTTTCACCAGCTAGGCTATAGCCCACTGGAAGTGGCAATGCTTTTCATATTTTACGAACTATTTGGCGTTATCACCAATCTCATAGGCGGTTGGATCGGCGCGTATCTGGGGCTAAATGCCACCATGAATGCGGGCCTTGCGATACAGGTGATCGCATTATCACTGTTGTTGGTGCCGGAACCTTGGCTCACAGTAGGCCTGGTAATGACGGCGCAGGCTCTGTCTGGCATCGCCAAAGACCTCAATAAAATGAGCGCTAAAAGTGCTATTCGACTCCTTGTACCGAAAGACGCGAAGGGAGTACTCTTCCATTGGGTAGCGATGCTCACCGGCTCCAAGAACGCTCTTAAGGGCATTGGCTTCTTTCTCGGCGGCGCATTGCTGGCAGCCTTTGGATTCAGAAGCGCCATTGCCATTATGGCCTCAGCATTAGCTCTCGTATGGCTGTTCAGTATGATAGCCCTTAGGAAAAATCTGGGTAAATCCAGCACCAAACCCAAATTCAACCAGTTACTTTCCAAAAGTCGGGCTATCAACTGCCTTTCCGCTGCGCGGCTGTTCCTCTTTGCGGCACGCGATGTCTGGTTTGTGGTGGCTTTACCTGTCTATCTTTCATCGACACTGGGATGGAATAATTGGGCGGTCGGCACATTTTTGGCCAGCTGGGTTATTGGCTACGGAATAATTCAATCGATAACTCCGAAACTGATTGGAGAAAACACTCTCCTAGGGCCCGACAAAACACTGCTGTTTCGGTGGGCAGCGTGGCTTTCTTTGGCTCCACTGGGAATCGTCGCAGCCATGTCTGTCGGCGCAGATATTGAAATTAGTCTGGTCGTGGGATTATTTGTTTTCGGAGCCATCTTTGCGGTCAATTCGGCGCTTCACAGTTTTCTCATCATCAGTTATGCCAATGAAGATGGTGTGTCACTCGACGTTGGTTTTTATTATATGGCTAATGCTATGGGACGTCTTCTTGGTACCTTACTATCGGGCTGGGTATTTCAAAGTTGGGGGTTTACGTATTGCCTTTGGATTTCGAGCTTACTCATTGCCATTTCGGCCGGGGTATCGTTAATGTTGCCCACGGATCGCAGCGATAAGGAAAGACTAATACAATGAAAAAAATGAATGTATCCAATCTACCTATGGTCTATGCCAAAAAAAATCTACGTCGATCGAACTTCAATCTCAAGACAAATTGAAATGGCAGTGGCTAACACCCTGAATTTTCAGACACTTTTTATCGATCACCAGATATCAACAATTGATATTAACCTGGACTAAGCCAGATGTAGAAAATCTGCTGAAGCAAAGCTTCACTGGGCTAGTGAGCTCTGCGGAATGTCAGTTTGGGTTTGTTGTAGACTAGCAACGTCATCCTTGTCGAAGCGAGTTACATTAGGGCTATCGGTCTCTAACCCAGCCATCATTTGATCATAGAGGTAAAAGGGAGCACGACATCCGATTTTCATGCAACATCACAACTAATATGCCCGATGAATTTGTAGACATTTTCAACCAACGGCGGCACTCTTCGATCTACCGCTTAGTCCATCAAGACCAAAGGGTACGAATTCAAAATATTTATCATCAAAAGGGCACCAGCCAGAGATACATCCAAAATTTTCTTGCCGATAATGAGGGTGAGGTCAATCAAAGTAAAATATTATGTTTGTTTCAGTATTTGAGGACTACAATGCGGAATACTGAAACCAAATTCGACAAAGATAGTCCTGCGTAAAACCGAAGTCCTTGTGACACGAAGCCCGGCCACACCGAGTAAATAAATGTAACCTATAGATATGGGAACGTAATAATATGGCCGCCGATAAAAAAACTCGACTCAGCGTTGACAAATTGAAACTCGGAATTTACGTCGATTTGGAACTCACCTGGGCACAGCATCCATTCTTATTTCGCCAATTCGTGATCAAATCGGCTAACGACATCCAAGTCATAAAAGAATTGGGGTTAACCGAGGTCACTGTAATTCCAGATCGCTGTCGAACAGATATTCCGGACAGTGATACAGACCGACAGGTAGCTCCTGAAAACAACGAAAAACTGTGGGAAAAGAAAAGGCGACGCATAGACGAAGCAGCCAATTATCGCTACCAACGTCAAAAGCGCTCTAAAGAATACCTTGAACGCGTAAAGCAAATCAAAAATCTAACAAGTAATTTAAAACACGCTCCAGCCAATGCCATAAAAACCGCCCGGGAAGTAGCGGGGTTAATGACAGAAACATTCGTTAGTGATAGTGACGTACTAATTAATCTGGTTAATTTCACGGATGATCGCTTTACGATGCATCATCACACTCTAAACGTCACCGTGCTCACTCTCTCACTCGCCAAAGCACTAGGTATTAAAGACCTCGATTTACACTGGTTATGTGTTGGCGCAATTTTACACGATATAGGTAAGGCTGCTGTTCCCTCCAAAATATTATTGAAGACATCGTCGCTTAATATAAGCGAGCAAAAACTGTTAAATTCACATCCCTTTTTTGGAGGGAGTCTGGCTCGAAAATTGGAGGGTGTGTCGGATAAAGTCGCCGAGATCATCGAGCAGCATCACGAGTATATTGACGGTAGCGGTTTTCCCAAATCGCTAAAGGGCGACGCTATTTCACCCTTGGCGCGAATTGTTGCAATCACCAACACTTACGACAACTTATGTAACCCAAGTGATGCAAAAAACGCTCTAACCCCGAAAGCAGCTATGGCAATATTGTATTTCAAGCATAAAGATCAGTTGGATTCGAAAATCGTCCAAAATTTCATTAGATGCATGGGCGTATACCCCCCGGGCACAATTGTCATTTTGTCGGATGGCAGTGTAGGTTTGGTTACAGGCGTGAGTAGCAAGGCATTACTGCAACCACAAATACTTCTCTATCATCAGGATATACCGCGAACAGAAGCTCTCAATATCGATCTAACACATCATCCTGAACTCACTATCAAAGATGTCATGATAGCTAGCGAATGTCCAAAACGAATTTACGAATACTTGGGAATAACAGAACGAACAGGATATTACTACGAACAGATTTGATAAATGGTTACAAAAAAACCGCACCTAGCTCACGTAATATCCGATATAGAGTAAAACGTATCACAATGTTTTCGTTGCCTTATTTTTTGCGGTATTCATTACAACATTCGCTGCAAAAAAAGCTGACCGCTTACGACACAAAAGACCATACACCATCAAATCTGCCATGGGCAATCCAATAAAGCCCACCATCCGGCATAAATCTACATAGTTACCGTGACTTCACCTATCATTGAAGAGTCTCGCTGCCTCACAAGGAAGTGGCTATTCGTTTGGTTCATCGCATTACATAAAAACTGTTGCATAAGATGACCGCAATTGACGAAAAAGCATAGAGTAATTGACGGAAGACTAATCGAAAAACGGCCGATACCGATAAACTCCGGTCAGCTTATTTTACTGTTGTTACTCCTCTTCGCCAGCTCTATTGGTCGAGCAAGGAGCCTCGACGTGTCCACCTTAACTGAAAAAATGAAGTTGGCGCCGCACACTGCTATGTTCCATGATACAAGTGGATTTCTGGCACTGAGAGATAGGTTGCAGAAAATCCCAAATTTTACGAATTTAACTGATAGAAATGGGAATTTAGGTTTTCGTAAGGCAATGTATGGTTCCAGTTTCAACTCGACAGTGTCTCAGATCACCATCACCAACACCATCACCTTAGATACTGACTTACCCACCATTGATGAAGGAGGCTTTTACACACCGATATCCGATGGTAGCTACACTACATAAACTTTTGGGAACGACCCCGCCCGTGCCAGCCATTCTCTAGATTCGCGGTTTTTCACATCCCCTATAGAGGTACCTCACAACAGCAAAGGCATCTATTATCTGCGTTATAAACGCGAAAGTAATATGTATTTTTTGGTCTCATTGTCGCCAATAGCCCATTATTACCAAACGGAAATGAAACTAACTAATATCATATATATATGCCCATCGGGATTGTTGCGGGCCTGCTACTTAACAATTCAATATTATTGATTTTCACCAGAGAAAAATCCTACCTATATTACTGCCTATATATTCTCTCCTTCGGTATTTTTCTGGCGCTTTACGATGGAATTGCTTACCAGTACTGGCCGGCTATAGCTCCTGTCTCCTGGGAAGCAAAAAAAGTATTTGGCGTTTCTCATTTTTTCTACCGTCGCCTCGCTACAGTTTTCGAGAATAGTTCTAGATAGTCGAGTATTCTTCAAACAATGGGACGGGGTGTGCCTCCTGTTAATGATTCTGCTGAGTACTACTTTCATCGCTATGCCGTTCTTGTAAAGTGAATTGATTGAAACGATCGCATCCATTGGTTTGATCATCAGCTTCACCTTGT
>JBLHNZ010000188.1:0-7394 GCA_047623245.1 Oceanicoccus sp.
TCCAAATCGAACTCCTCCATTTCCGGCGGACTATAAGCCAGCGTTTTTTCCAAAATACTTTGCTTCACTGTTTCATCTGATCGACGCGGACCCGCCTTATTATCTGCGTTTGCCCTACTGCCATCATCGGCCGGTCCCGCTTGAATATAGGTATCAAATGGGCCGGCACTCATTGTTGCATCGTTAGCGTGAGCTTTGGAGCCGGCAGCTGCAGCACTCTCCACAGCAGATCTGGACGCAATAATCTTATCGAGTTCGTCCAACAACCCTTTATCATCCGAGCGACTGTCGGCTTGATCATAATTTTTTAACTGCTCTCTGTTTCTCCACCGATAAAAGAAATATATCGCTCCCACCAAAGCTAATATAAGTAATCCTAGCATCCACAATCGCTGGCTAGCGCCGTCAGAAATCATCGGCGTTTTTTCAGCCTTGGTTGGTTTTTCTTGTGCGTCGGCTATTGCAGTTTTTTGCTCTTCATCACGGCTATCCAATTTAACACGAAGCTCATTGACCTCATCTTCTTTTAGCAAAATCAAACGCTCAAGTGACGTCACATAATCGGACTTTTCGATAGCGAGCATTCGCTCACGCATAGACTGGTTTTCGCGACGCAAACGTTCGACTATATCATTGGTAGCCGCGACCTGACCTTGCAGCTCGATAACTCGTTCAGCTTCGGTAGCTTCTGCTCTGCTATTTTGTTTATCGACACGAGCAGTAACAATGCTCAACCGTTCTACGGTATCATCTCTTGAGGAAGCAGCCTCAACAGATGGGCCTTTATCAACGCCTTTACCGCTCGATGGTTTGTCAACAACCGCCGTATTACTTTGGGCTGCCTGACGGGAAGGTTTTGCTAAATTCACCGAATTTACACCGTCACCACCGGGCAGCGATAGCTGCGCTCCCGACTTTAAACGGTTCATATCACCATTAATGAAAGCTTGAGGGTTTTTCTGAACTAACCATTGCATCATATTCCGACGGGGCGTTTTACTTCCCTTAACTAACCGCGCGGCTATTTTGGAAAGACTGTCACCGGCACGAACTCGATAGCGATAATCGCTAGGGCTTAATGAAGAGCTTTCAGCAGGAGCCGCCCTAGCAGCGGGTTTCTTGCGCTTGCGGTCGTTAGTAGAGGCTGAGGGCGATACAAGTGTGACCGGATCCAGCAATAACGTGTATTCGCGGTATACTTTACCCGTTACCCACGTCAGCTCGACTAAAAAATTAAGGAAGGGCTCGTTAACGGGTTTTCGGCTTCTTAATTCAATGACTAATCTACCGTCTCGTTCCACCAATTCCAGTATGTAGCTTTTATATGCGCCAGCCAGTTCAATACCTAAGCTTTTTGCTTGCTTGGCGCTTAGTTGACGAACGCGCAACTCGCTTGCGGTATATTGATCGGGGTCTGACGTCACTTCAATTGTCGCCATTAAAGGACGACCTAACGGTGACGACGAGCTAATATCGCCCAAACCCATAGCAAGTACGGGTGTAGCTGTCCAAAGACAACTAACAAGAACGACGAGGCAACAGTTTGAAAAGGCAAAAATACCTCCCTGATTGATACACAAAATCCTGTAGAAACAGTGAGTATTCATTTTCGCCAATAGTCCGTCATATTTTTTCCTTATCACCTATCTTAGTCCAGAAAGGTAGATTGATGCACAGAGTTTATAACAGATTCACTGCGAATCAATACCGACGCCCCATTTAGTTAATAACTGCTCTCTTTATAAGCAAAGAGAGAACCAGTATATCTAAGTCTACAGGAGTCTATACTTCGGGACTCTAAGCTCTTCTGAACAGAGTTTTTACAGTCCACGTTATCAATCAGACGATGCCCTTTACGCCTAGAAAACTCTTCCTACTCACTTCCGAGTGCAAGAAAAGCCTTTTCCAGTGCTTTTTGTTTCTTCTTGCCGACTCCACCTAGCACGTCAATCGCATGGCGAACCCGCGCTCGACTCATATCAGGGCCGAGGATATCCATAGAATCAATGACAGAAATAGAGGCCGCAGTTCCGGAAATGGCAATAAATAGTGGCGCAAAAAAATCTTTAACTTTCAGATCCAGGCCATCTGCAACCCATTTCATTGCCTCAAATATTTCATCGCGATGCCAGGTACGCAAATTCTCCAGTTTCCATAGCGCAAATTGCAGGGCCCGAATCAAATCATCTCCCTGCAATTTTTCACCGTCAAAGCTGCTGTTGTTGATGGGTAGTATCCCGGATGCAAAGAATGCCGCTAAAGGTGCGAAATCACTCAGTGTCTCCATCCGCTTTTGAGCGTGCGGGAGAATTTTCATCAAATTATCGTTATTGAATGCCCATTCCTGAAGGCGAGACGCTAATTCTTGCTGCGACAAGTCTTCTCGAATCCACAATCCGTTTAGCCAGCTCAGCTTCTCGACATCAAAAATGGGCCCTCCCAAACTCACCCGCTGAATATCGAAGTTATCGAGCATTTGTTGCAATGTAAATTTCTCACTTTCGTCGGGCATAGACCAGCCCATTCGACCGAGATAGTTTGTTAACGCTTCCGGCAGGTAACCCATGCGCTGATAATATAAAATTGATGTCGGGTTTTTTCGCTTGCTGAGTTTAGATTTGTCCGGATTGCGAAGCAAAGGCAAATGACATAACACTGGCATATCCCAGCCAAAATACTCGTACAGTAACTTGTGTTTAGGCGCTGAATTTATCCATTCTTCACCTCTCAATACATGCGAAATTTCCATTAAATGGTCATCGACAACATTGGCTAGATGATAAGTCGGCATACCGTCAGATTTTAGGAGTATCTGGGCATCTACCAAAGCCCAATCGAGCTCCATCGTGCCGCGTAACATGTCTTCTATATCAACTTTTCCCGCCTCCGGAACATTCATCCGAATTACATAGGGTGCATTTGCAGCCTGACGTTGCTCAACGATGTTGGCTGGAAGCTCTAAGTCGAACGGTTTTAGAGCGCGGTTAAACCCCTGTTCCTTTAGTCCTGCGCGTAATTCGGCAAGCTCGTCAGGTGTGCGATAGCAACGAAACGCATGACCTTTTTCGATCAATAGCTCTGCATACTGTCGATAATCATCTTTTCGTTCACTTTGCCGATAAGGGCCAAAGTCACCACCAACGTCGGGACCTTCATCCCAGTCCAGCCCCATCCAACGCAGAGAATCAAAAATGACTTGCTCTGATTCAACCGTCGACCGCGTTTGATCGGTGTCTTCGATACGTAGAATGAACTTACCACCATGTTTGCGCGCAAAACATAGGTTAAATAGCGCAATGTAGGCTGTGCCTACGTGAGGGTCGCCCGTTGGCGAGGGTGCAATTCTGGTACGAACAGTCATAAACTTCCTGCAAATTAGGTCTTTGAGGTGATAATTATGCGCGATTATACGGTGTCGGCAAATATTTCACATCCCCCGCTTTCTCTTTTGTTGGATTGGCGGCGTCCATGAATTTTATTTCCCAACGTAAGAAAAAAAACTGTCCTTTAACGCGGAAATAAGCAGACAAAAACAGGTTGACGTTAACGTAAAGGTAAATTAACCTAGGCGCAACTGGAGACCACCAATGGAAAAACACAAAACCTTTTCTATTTCTGATTTGGCCGCAGAATTTGATATCACAACTCGTGCAATCAGATTTTACGAAGAGAAAGCCTTACTTGCGCCACTTCGTAACGGTAGTAACAGAATTTATAGTGTCGCTGACCGAGTCAAACTTCGGCTCATATTGAGAGGCAAACGTCTTGGTCTTACACTTGAAGAAAGTCGTGACATTATTGACATGTATGACCCTGCACATGGCAATGTCGAACAACTGACAAAACTAATAAATCGATTTCGGGATAAACGCCAACAACTCGAGGAGCAACTCGATGACTTGCAAGCCATGATGCTTGACTTACATGACGCTGAGCAAAAGTGCCTTCAGGCGCTTTCCAAAGCGGAACCGAAAAGTAAAACTGACAGTTTGGAGATAGAGAAATCGACAGAACCATTTCTCCATAGCTTGTAGTGCATGGTCACTCGCACATTCCCGCTAGTATATAGTCACTGACACATGGCCCCGGCACGATGAACCAGGAATACACGTTCTGACAAATGAATGTTAGCAACACTTTTAAGGATTACACCATGAATACCATCTACCCAACCCTAAACTTCGATCTCGGCGAAGAAATCGATATGCTCCGCGACACGGTTCATCACTTTTCCAGTAACGAGATCGCACCGCGAGCCGCTCAGATCGATATCGATAACGAATTCCCTGTGGATCTGTGGCGTAAACTTGGCGACTTAGGCTTACTCGGCATGACGGTTGACACGGAATACGGTGGCACCGGAATGGGTTACCTTGCTCACACTGTCGCCATGGAAGAGATCAGTCGAGCTTCGGCTTCGGTTGGTTTATCGTATGGCGCACATTCAAATTTATGCGTAAACCAAATCTCCAAGAATGGCAGCGAAACTCAAAAACAAAAGTATTTGCCAAAGCTCTGCTCTGGAGAGCATGTTGGAGCCTTGGCCATGTCGGAACCCAATGCGGGTTCAGATGTTGTCAGTATGAAATTACGCGCCGACAAAAAAGGCGACATGTATTTACTCAACGGCAACAAAATGTGGATTACTAATGGTCCCGACGCTAACACTTACGTTATTTATGCCAAAACTGACTCAAACGTCGGACCAAAAGGTATAACCGCTTTTATTGTCGAACGTGATTTCCCAGGGTTTAGTCGCGCCCAGAAGCTAGACAAACTGGGTATGCGAGGTTCCAATACGTGCGAACTCGTTTTTCAAGATTGTGAAGTCCCAGCAGAAAATATTCTTGGGCGCGAAGGTGAAGGCGTTCGCGTACTCATGTCTGGACTCGACTACGAACGCACCGTTTTATCCGGCGGACCGGTAGGCATTATGCAAGCGTGTTTAGACCTTGTACTGCCCTATCTGCACGACCGTAAACAATTCGGCCAGAGCATTGGTGAATTTCAATTGATGCAGGGAAAACTGGCTGATATGTACACCGACTTAAATGCTTCACGCGCTTATTTGTATACTGTCGCAAAAGCCTGTGATCGAGGAAGTGAAAGCCGCAAAGATGCTGCTGGCGTCATTTTGTTTACCGCTGAAAAAGCAACGCAAATGGCTTTGCAAGCCATTCAGTCATTGGGCGGTAATGGCTATATCAACGAGTTTCCAGCGGGTCGTTTATTGAGAGATGCCAAGCTCTACGAGATTGGCGCAGGGACTTCAGAAATCAGACGCATGTTGATTGGCCGTGAACTATTTAAAGAGTCTGCATAAACACGCTCTACAGATGCAGGCTTGCACTCGCATCTTTGTATGTTTTTTTACCTGAATACTACGGATTGACAAAATGACTATTCTTAAAACGACAGCTACCCCGCGCTCTGAAGATTTTCTTGAAAATTTTGGAAAGATGCAGGAACAAGTTGAAGATCTTCACAGCAAATTAGAAGTCATTAAGCTTGGCGGCGGCGAAAAATATCAGAAACGTCATAAAGACCGTGGAAAACTGCTTGCTCGCGAACGAATAAACGCATTGCTCGACCCTGGGTCTCCATTTTTGGAACTGTCGCAACTAGCAGCCTATAAAGTCTACGACGAAGAGGTTAATGCAGCGGGGATCATTACCGGTATTGGCCGCGTAATGGGACAAGAATGCATGATTGTAGTTAACGACGCTACTGTCAAGGCCGGTTCTTACTATCCATTGAGCGTTAAAAAACATTTGCGCGCACAAACAATAGCCGAACAAAACCATTTACCCTGTATTTATTTAGTTGATTCTGGCGGTGCAAACTTGCCGCAACAGGACGAAGTTTTTCCCGACAGAGAACACTTCGGGCGTATTTTTTTCAATCAAGCGAATATGTCTGCACAGAACATTCCGCAAATAGCCGTCGTTATGGGTTCTTGTACTGCCGGAGGAGCGTATGTGCCCGCGATGGCAGATGAATCTATTATTGTTAAAGAACAAGGCACCATATTTTTAGCCGGCCCACCGCTAGTTAAGGCCGCAACCGGTGAAATTGTTAGTGCTGAAGAACTTGGCGGCGCCGAATTACATAGCCGAACGTCTGGTGTCACCGATCACTTTGCGCAAAACGACCATCACGCCCTTCAGCTAGCAAGGCAATCTGTAGGCGATCTTAACCGAGTTAAACCCCAATCATTAAATCTCAAGGAATCGACGGAACCCCTTTATGACAGCAAGGAAATTTACGGCATAATCCCTAAAGATACGCGCCAGCCTTATGACGTTAGAGAAATTATTGCACGTATTGTGGACGGCTCTGAGTTTAATGAATTTAAATCTCTGTACGGCACCACTCTTGTTTGTGGCTTCGCACACTTATATGGCTACCCCGTTGGGATCGTTGCCAATAATGGTATTTTATTTTCTGAATCGGCTCAAAAAGGCGCCCACTTTATCGAACTTTGCGCTCAGCGGAAAATACCTCTTATATTCTTACAAAACATTACCGGCTTTATGGTTGGGCAACAATATGAAGCGGGGGGAATTGCCAAACATGGCGCGAAAATGGTCACAGCCGTTGCTTGTGCCAAAGTCCCAAAACTAACAGTATTAATTGGTGGATCATTTGGCGCTGGAAACTATGGCATGTGCGGGCGGGCTTACGACCCTCGTTTCATGTTTATGTGGCCTAACGCTCGTATATCCGTAATGGGCGGAGAACAAGCCGCTGGAGTCATGGCACAACTGAAACGCGATCAACTCGAAGCACAGGATCAGCAATGGAGTGCAGAAGATGAAGCCGAATTCAAACAACCGATTCTCGATACCTACGAGAATCAGGGACACCCTTACTACGCCTCAGCCCGCCTTTGGGATGATGGCATTATCGACCCCGCAGAAACAAGAAAGGTCCTTGGTCTAGCTCTATCGGCCAGCCTGAATAAGCCCATAGAAGATACAAAATTTGGCATTTTTCGAATGTAAATACGCGCCTTTATGCACGGTTAATTCGACAAATATGCAACTGCGATTCAAGCAGAAAACTGGATAAACGAGGTCTAATGTGTTCCATAAAATTCTTATAGCCAATAGAGGTGAAATTGCCTGTCGGGTAATTAAAACAGCCCGAAAAATGGGTGTGCTAACAGTTGCGGTTTATTCAGATGCTGACCGTGATTCCCTCCACGTTTCAATGGCGGACGAAGCCGTACATATTGGCGCTTCACCTTCTCGGGAATCTTACCTGCAATCACAACGGATTATCGATGCGGCAAAACAAACAGGCGCGCAAGCCATTCATCCCGGGTACGGATTTTTAAGTGAGAATGCCGCCTTTGCACAAGACTGCCAGCAAAACAACATCACTTTTATTGG
>JBLHNZ010000189.1:0-7373 GCA_047623245.1 Oceanicoccus sp.
GTCTTCATCTTGAACTTTCTTCAAAAGTCGGAAAACCTACCATTGTTCATACTCGCGACGCGCGGGAAGATACTATTAATATTATTCGGGAGTTTGGCGCGACTGACGTCGGCGGTGTACTACATTGTTTTACGGAAGATTGGCCAATGGCGAAGCAGGCAATAGACCTCAACTATTACATTTCATTTTCGGGTATTGTTACATTTAAAAATGCTGAAGACCTACGTTTTGTTGCAAAACAGGTGCCTTTGGACCGTTTGCTGATAGAGACAGATTCCCCGTATTTGACGCCGGTGCCACACAGGAAGAAGAAAAATGAACCTCAGTATGTCGTCGAGGTAGCGCATTGCCTTGCTGGATTACACAACATCTCCGTAGAGCGTTTGGCTGAAATCACGTCGGAAAACTTTGACAAATTATTTTTTTAGAGTCAGCTTTACGGAATATCTAAAATAAAACGGCCGCCGCCTTCTTCTGGGTTTAATAGTTGAATGGAACCTTTCCGGTCTTTACATCGGTGTAGTGCAGCAATTTCCTCCGAAAAGAATAAGCCGAGATTAGTACTGCCGCTATGAAAGTCAATGCTGCGATTCTTGTTATTCAATTTTTCAATAATATGTTGAGGGTAGCCACTACCATTATCCGATATTGACAGGCGTAGATAATCGCCTTGTTGTTTCGCTTCAATAGTTATTGAGTCTTTCGTATATTTTGCGCAATTGACCAAAATGTTGTTGATAACACCAGCAATAAGGTTTTCGTCAAAGAACCCGGTTAGGTTGTCCGGGCATATTACACTGACTGCTATTTCATTTACCTTAAAAAGCAGTTGCTGGCTCGCGATTTGCTCTTCCAAAAAATCGGCCACGAAAATCTCATTTACGTTAAGGGTTAGCTGGCCGTTTTGCAGTCGATACAAGCCCAGTAGATAAATAAGTGAATTATTTATTCTCGACGCTTCGCCCCGTAAAATACTATAATTTTTGCGATGTTCTGGTCGGTCTTCATTGCTAACGTCTATGACCTCGTCCAGAGACGCAAGTAACATGCTGAGAGAGTTTTTGATATCGTGTACCGACGAAGCAAGCAGCATAGGGAAGTCAATATCTACGGGTTCTCGTGAGTCTGGTTTTGACATGCTGGTCCTGGCTAATTCACCGATTTTCGAAGCTTTTCATAATGATCACAAAGAACCTTGTAGCGATCAAAAAGCGGATTGTCTTGATTTACGTGCTTTAGTTTATCTTTTGCTACTCCACAGCGGTCAAGTTGGCTTGTATTCGCCCCGTTAGCGGTCATTTCCCTAACCAAAGCTAACATTAAGTTTAAATTCAGGCCCATATTGTTGGGGTAGTGCTTCAGTCCCTGACTAAACAGCTCAATAGCTTTGTCGTATTCCTTACCTGTAAATAGTTTCTTACCTGCAGTATTAAGATCAACAGCTTGTTGCTTGCCCTTTTTACTCAATGGTTCGTCAGAAATACGGTCAATTGCGTCAGATAACTCAACGTCATCGGCATGCATTTCAGCGAGTTCCTTTAACAATTTTTTTGCACTGTCTCTATCGCCAGCTGCACTATAGCTTTGTGCCATGTCGAGCATTAACTGAGTGGGCTTATCAACCGTTTTTTCGAGTCTTGATTGAACATTTTCGATAATGGTTTTTGAGCGTTCAACATCTCCAGCTTTCGCAAATACGTTGGCTTCCAGAATGTCAGATTGAAGGTCTACAGTTTCGCTTTTAAATTTTCTTTTTACCTTTCGTAGCACTTCATCGATATCTTTTTGTCGCTGTTTAGGGTTGTCGTTGTATTCCATTTCCGCCGTTATTGTTCTTGCGAGTTTGAAGTGGTTTTCAGGGGACTCGTAGACGGAATTATTCCCCAATCGAATAACTTTCTTTCGTGACAATTCTGCTTGTTCCCAGTCGTGGATATCTTCACTGACATCCGCTAGTTTTTCCTGGCGTAAGATGGCGTTGGGAGAGAGTTCAATGGCTTTTTGGAGTGTTCGTTGTGCTGATTCCGATTGCCCTCTCCGGCTGTGGATTTCGGCCATACAATCGTAAATCTCCAGACATAGGCAGCCATTGTCGATTAAATTCCCAAACACCTCTTCGGCAGCATCGAGCTCGCCGAGTTCGATCAGTGATTTCCCCAAGCCAATATTAGCCCATTCTAGGTCTCTATCGCGTAAAATCCCTTGGTAGACCTGCTTGGCTTTATCAAATTCACGTTTTTTATATAAGCAGCCACCCATGATGCGAAAGCATCTAAACTCATATTTGTCATGCATATTGATGCGTTGTTGGCATAATGCTATGGCTCGATCCAAATTTTCCTTATCGATAGCATCGTTGATTTCATAGAGCGCTTCTTTTTCGACTATTAGGCGGTCGAGGCGTTTTTCCAGTACAGAAAGCGTAAAGGGCTTGGTGAGGTAATCATCTGGTTGGTATTCAAGAGCTCCAAAAACCATATCCTTGGTGGTTTCCGCAGTAATCATCATATAAATGCATTTATGTTCCAACAGGTTTTTATAACGAAGCTCTTCGAGTACCTGTTGTCCATTTTTGCCGTCGCCGAGATTGTAGTCGGCGAGGATAATGTCATAAGAGCTTTCTTCGCATTTTGCGATGGCGTGCTCACCGTTGGAGACGGTTTCAACTTGCTTGACGCCGAAATTTTCGACCATGCGGCGAATAGATCCGCGCATATCTGGGTAATCATCTATGATTAGCACAGATTTGTGTTTGTAAATTTTTAGCAGATCCAGCTTTGATAAGGCCATATAAAGTTCTTAAATTATTTTGACTTCAATGTATAAAAAAATGTTTAAATATCAGGTATATAGTATAGGTTACTTTAAGTAATTTGCAGAAAATAGAAAAGGAAAAAAATGAAAGGTTTTACAAAAAGTGTTGAAACTATGACCGAATGGCAGCAAATAGCGATTGGCGCAGCATTAGTGTCGAAAATGTACCCTAACTATGCGCTGTTTTGTGAATTGAGTGGATTTGCTAGCGGAGCTCGGTTTAACGCGATACTTGATTTGGTGTGGGAATACGCAGGAGGCGTTAACAGTAAAATCGATTTTGAAAAACAATTAACGAAACTAGAGGAGATCACTCCCGATTCTGAAGCCTACGATATGTACGGCGTATGGCCGGCAATGGACGCGGCGACAGCGATGAATTCTTTGCTCAGTGCCTGCGCCAAGTGGGACGCCGATGAAATACAATCCCTGTTGATTCTATCTCGGTCGACTATTGCTTCCTATTTGGAATTTATTGATGAAAACGAAAGAAGCGACAGCATAGAGTCGCTCGATAATGGATATAATCACGAATTATATCAAGAGCAAGACCATTATTTGGAGCAAATCACGACTCAATTGTCGCGCGAAAGCGAGTCGTTGGGTCGAAAAGAGTCGATCAAGAGCCTAAGGTTGCTGTGCCGAAAAACTGAACATAGTAATATCGGCATGTCGCTATGAATTTGAAGCTAACGTGAAAACATCAACTGAGATTGTGTGTACATATCACGAGCAAAAAAAATTACATTGATCCGATATTTATAAACGTTATAATTGGGGGCATCTACCCTTATAAACTACATTACAATACTACGCTATTATTTTGATTTAAAAAGAATAATTAGAAAATTTCTCTTCCTTCGGAGTAACAATATGCAGCAAATGATTCGACGTTTTTCACTTTTCTTGGTTGCGCTGGCCATGCCGGCTGTAGCTATGGCTGAAGGAGAAATCAATTCCGCAAATACGGCCTGGATACTGACCTCAACCGCGCTTGTGTTGTTTATGACCTTGCCGGGCCTCGCTTTGTTTTACGGTGGGTTAGTTAGGTCGAAAAATGTCTTAAGTATACTCATGCAGTGTTTTGCTATTGCGTGCATGTCTTCAATTATCTGGGTTGTCCTCGGTTATAGCCTAGCATTTACTGAAGGTTCTTCGCTAATCGGTGGAATGAGTAAAGCCTTGCTCGTGGGTGTTGACGTTAACTCTGTGAGCGGAGACATTCCCGAAACAGTTTTCATCATGTTTCAGATGACCTTTGCGATCATTACTCCCGCCCTGATTATTGGTGGGTTTGCAGAGCGCATGAAATTTTCGGCTGTGATGTTATTTTCAGCCATCTGGTTAATCGCCGTTTATGTACCTGTAACGCATTGGGTCTGGGGCGGTGGCTGGCTCGGAGAAATGGGTTTATTGGATTATGCTGGTGGTACGGTTGTTCATATCACTGCAGGTGTTGGGGCGTTAGTCGCAGCGCTAGTGTTGGGTAAGCGAAAAGGCTTTGGTGAAACAGCAATGCCTCCCCACAATATGACGATGACAATTACCGGCGCAGGAATGCTTTGGGTCGGATGGTTTGGATTCAATGCGGGTAGCGCATTGGCGGCGAACGGCGATGCTGGAATGGCAATGTTAGTGACGCATTTATCGGCGTCTGCTGGTGCAATTACCTGGTTGACTATCGAATGGATCAAATACGGTAAGCCGAGTGCTTTAGGTGCGGTTACAGGTATGGTTGCAGGGTTGGGTACAATTACCCCAGCGTCTGGATTTGTCGGTCCTGGAGGCGCCCTGGTCATCGGGGTAAGTGCGGGTATTGTGTGTTTTTATGCGACGATGACGTTGAAACAAGTACTTAAGATCGATGATTCCCTAGATGTTTTTCCGGTCCATGGAGTCGGCGGAATGTTGGGTACTTTTATGGCTGGTATTTTTGCAAGTTCAGAATTGGGCGTGTTTAGTGGAAACGGACTTGCCGAAGGTGTCACGATAGCCGGTCAGCTTGGTGTGCAGCTTACAGGAATTATCGCCGTATTTGTTTATACCGCAATTGCTACATTCGTGATCCTTAAAATCGTCGGTGTACTCGTTGGTTTACGCGTCTCGGAGGAAGAGGAAACAGAGGGCTTAGACGTTATATCTCACAACGAGCGTGGCTACGATTTGTAGCAGTCAGAATAGGGAAGGAAGCCGCGTTAGTAGCCGGCTTCCTTCTTTCTCTCGCTATGAATACAGTGTTAAAAAATGCGCATAATGCCTGTTGACGTAAGATCAAATTAAACTATAAAAACGGACAAGAAAAATCCGAATCGGCCGATAAGCTACCTATTGTAACTTATGTTAATTTAGGTGGCCGCGATGAACGTATCCGAACTATTCCATTCTCCCTTTTCCAGTGCACACTCGGCTGTTGACAGGCAGCCGAACTCAGGCCCAGTAACGGCGAGTCCATCATCGAGAAATGACTTTTCTAGCTCCGAGCTAACGGTTTCGAGTTTCTCACGGTCAGAAGTGTCGGTATCGATTAGCTTATCAAAGACCTCTCTTTATCTTTCGAGTCGTCACAATGAAGCTCCTCCTGTCAAAGGTAAAATAAAAAGCGAAGAAATAACGCCTTCTGAATTATTATCGAAAAAAAGTGCCGATACCATTCTTGGCTTTATCGAGAATCACCTGCAGGCCAAGCGCGCAGCCGGGGCCACTAGCGAAGAATTATCCAATACCATTGCAGCGGCGATAAAAGGCTTCGAGCAAGGATACCTGGGCGCAGTAGAAAGCTTGGGCGGGTTAGATAGCTTGCCAAATGGCGTTGCGGAAGGAATTGTGGAAACTGGGAGGCTGGTGCACGAGGGTATCGCTGCGCTGCAAAAAGAATTCACAGCAGGCGATAAGGGGGGTGTGTTACCGTCACAGTCTGCTGCTCAACAAAAGGTTACTGAATTTTCTCAACTACAAACGGTTGCCGCTGGCTATGCTGAGAGTTACCGGCGCAACGAAAATGTCGATCTACAGCTTAAAACCAACGATGGTGACATTGTTACGTTGAGTTTTAGCGGAGGACATTCGTCTGAAGTGCAAGCGAGCTTTTATAGCGATCAGTCTTCAGCGCTTTATGCCCTTCAGCAAAGCTCCTCCTCCTCGGCAAATTTCAGTCTGAGTATCCAGGGCGAACTGGATGAGGGAGAGATAGCGGCTCTCAATGAGTTGTTGTCGGAAGTTGGCGCGTTGTCTGGCGAGTTTTTTAAAGGAGATTTCCAAACCGCCTATGCAATGGCCTTAGATTTTGAGTTAGACTTCAGTGAATTTTCACAATTCTCGCTAGATCTGGCTTTGACTACCCATACTCAGATTGTTGACAGCTATGTGGCTGAGGAAACGAGTGGTTATGGAGAAAACAGTTCATTTGGAAGTGTTGATTTACCAAAAATCAATGCTCAGCTTTTTGATAATATAACGATAATGATCGATCATATGACCAAGTTATTAGAGAAAGCTGAAAAATTTGACGATCCAAAACAATTACTTACGGATTTACTTGCCAACCATTTGGCGCAAAAAAACCTATCCGACCAGCAATTGTTGTCTGGGCTGAAAGGAATAAGTTAATGCGACATCTGTCTTCAACTTTTTTAGTCAAGGCCGGTGAGTTAAAATGGGAGGTAGGTTATTTAACACTAGGGGCGTCGTGAAAAAATTAATTATTTACAATACCTTGGGTTGCCACCTTTGCGAGCAGGCGCTTGATCTTATTCTACCGCTAATTGACAAGGGAGACATAATTGAAGCTGTTGATATTGGTGACTCTGACGATTTAATTGAACTCTACGGAATACGAATTCCCGTTGTTGTTCGCGATGATAATGGCAGCGAGATCGGTTGGCCATTCGATAAAAGCCAGTTTTTAGTTTTTCTGCGATGAAGAAAAGCCGAGACTTACAGGTAGGTTAAAGAACTCAATGGCATTTTTGGTCGTTTGACGAGCCACTACATCCTCACTTAGAGAGCTATGCTTGGCGATAGTTTCCAAAATATAGGGAAGCGTCGAAGGTTCGTTTCGACCGCTTGCGGTGAGCTTTAGTTTGGGCTTTTTACGCGGTGTTAGATAGGGCGAATCAGACTCGATCATTAGGCGCGAGAGAGGTATGTCGCCCACAAACTCTTGTAAATGTAACCCTCGACGTTCATCACAAATCCATCCGGTAATGCCAATATAGAAGTCTAAATCCAAATACTTAAACGCTTGTTGCTTATCTCCCGTAAAACAGTGAATGACCGCGCCAGATAATTGGTCTCGATGATACGACAGTATTTCCCACTGCTCTTTGAAAGCGTCTCGTTCATGTAAAAATAACGGTAAGCGCAAATCAATGGCCAGTTCAATCTGTTGTTCAAAAGCCCTGATTTGTTGCTCCTGAGTCGAAAAATTGCGATTGAAATCTAACCCACACTCGCCAATGGCTTTAACTGAGTCGCTTTTTGCTAAGTCCCTCAAGTGAGAAATACTTTCACTATTAAGCTGCTTCGCGTCGTGAGGATGAATGCCCGCCGTGGTTGACAAT
>JBLHNZ010000190.1:0-7335 GCA_047623245.1 Oceanicoccus sp.
TCCGACAGGACAGCCATCGGAAGGTCAGTGGATAAAAATTATTCGTTAGATACTCCCAGATGAATCACATATCAGTAATTCAGGCTAAACGATCGAGTTTGACGCCCTTATATTCTCTTATACGGATAATGATCGAATTAAATATAAGGGCTGCTCGACGTCATCGCTCAAATATATAGGTTTATTAATTAGCTCAGTGCGGTCTCGAACAGAGCTAGAAGCCTTGCCCATGCTCGCTCCGCTTGCGCTTCATTGTAGACCCTTGAGTCTGGTGGACACCAACCATGCATTGCGCCTTCATAGACTTCTATTTCTGCAGACAATTGGGCTTTCTCAAAGCTGTCGCGCAAAATATTTTTGCTCTCGGGGGTGCGCTCATCATCATTGGCGGCGATTGCAAACAAGAACTTGGCCTTCATACTAGGGATCAGTAAATGCGGGCTATCGGCTTTGTCAGTGACTAATCTGCCACCATGGAAGGACGCTCCTGCACCTATGCGTTCGGGTATGGCGGCAGCAGTTCTCATGGTGAAAGGGCCTCCCATACAATAGCCCGTTGTGCCCATTTTTCGTTTGGTATCAACTACAGATTGTTGATCTAAAAAATTAACAAAAGCTTTAGCGTCAATGACGGTTGTATCGGGCGAAAGTTGTCGGGCCATCGGCAGTACTTTGTTGCGAATAGATTCATCCTGAAAGCTTGCACCCGGAGGTACCACTGGAGATGGGGCGTTGCGATAGTACGGATTAACAACTAATACCGAGTATCCCGATTCAGCCAGACGTTTTCCCATGAGTCGAAAGGCGGGACGCAAGCCTAAAATATCAGGCCAGACAATGATTCCAGGGTGTTGGCCGCTCGCCGGGTGAGCAAAATAACAGTCTGCAATACCATCGGGAGTGGGTACGCTTACGTCGGTCTCTAAAACGTTCTGCGCATTTGCTGCGCGAGGTAATAACATCGCCAGTGTTGCCCCTGCAGTGAGGGATGTAAATTGCCTGCGTGATAAGTCGGTATTATTTTCAAAAAGCTTTTCGTTCTCTTGGACGGTATCTTCATCACACATAATTGTTCCTTTTTTTATATAGCGACCAAAAATAGTTTGCGAATCGTAATCTATATCTCTTTGAAATCAATACTTCCAGTCGACACGGATGTCTGCACCAAACTGATTACGCGGCGTTACGGGTTGTCATTGTCTGGATCGCTGCCATGGCTTTAGCGTAATTGGCGGTCCCGCGATCATTCGTTAATAGGCTGATCGAAACGATGGTTCTACCTATGATTATCACACCGGTTGTCACAAAAGCGAATTCCCCGTTCTTCTTGTTCGCTTTTTTTACTAATGCATTATCAGCATAAGTAATAAGCTTGCCGACTCCTTTAGAAAAAGTAAGCTTTAATTCCGTGGATTCGACGAGTGTTTCTGCCGATAGCTGGGAATGTTTTTCTTTGATATTTTCGATGAGCTTATTGAGTAAATTCTGATCCATGCCAAAGGATTGAGTCTTCGAAAAAAAAGTCATCAGCAGCACGAGATCTTCGTTTGTTCTCGAGCTAACTCGCACAGTAGAAGATACTTCGTCGGAGGAGTTTTGCACACTGTCGTTCCAATTGACTGGTATACTAATAAAGAACTTTTCGCCATGTCCTGTCGTTATATCCACAATTTTGACATCAGTTGCTGAATCGGAGTTACTGGCTCTCATCTTTATTGTATTGGTAACGCTGCTCTTCGGGCACATTTTATCCTGAAAAGAAACCTTTCCATGGCTATCGGTGCATTTGTTTATCGCATGTGCTTGGAAGCAGTTCGACAATAAAAGAAATGCCAGAGTTGTATAAAAAACGTGTACTTTCAATAGCGCTACCCCTGAATAGGGTCAAGATTCATTTTTTTTCACTATAACCTATCGTTCGCTATGAGACAAAAATACTCAACTGAAGAGACACTAATCTGCAGTTTTGCTGTAGCTAAAAGTGACGAGATGCCAAAAAAGATTTCTTTATAAGACTGTTCTCGGAAGGACAGCGAACTAGTGAGATCCACGCTGAGTCAGTCGAAACCGACTACAGTGATGCGCAGGCTACTGTGTAAAGACGCTGCAGAAATAGTTAATAACCGCCGAAAGAACCCATTGGGCCAGGAAATACAACCGGGCTTTCGGCGCCGTTTTTTGCGACAGATGACACGCCAAAATAGTAGTTGTCGATAACTATATTTTCAAATACGTAAGTTTCCACATCTCCCACAAAGCGACTATATGTCCACTGAGACTGGTCGGTTAATCGCCAATAAACTCTATAGCCTGCAATATTAAGTGCGGTTTTGTCTTCGGGCTTTTTCCAGCTTATAGTCGTTGAAGCACTGACTGCTCCTTTCAGTTCAACGTGTGCTGGAAAAGGTGGTGCGTAGGCCAATTCGGCAAGGCTGGCAATATTGAGCGCTGTAAGCTTGCGCACGTAGTCGAAATTAACGCCTTCAATAACGTCGCCAAAAACACGGTCTTTTTCTGTTCTCAAATTCTGGTGTTGGCGGTCGTAGTGTTCGTGAGTCTCCATAATTCTAACGCCGGGAATACCGACCGCATTAAATGGACGGTGATGTCCACCCCGCCCAAACCTGTCAAGTCGGTAAACCATCATGACATCGAGGTTTGGGATGTATTTGTCGGCCTGACGATCGATGAATCGCGCTAGGTTCCTAGATGGTGAGTCGACTTCTCCACCACTATAGCGACGAATCTTGGCTTCCTCTGGTGTTTCTACCGCACGTGTGCCTTCCGAAAATACTCGGGCCGATGTATTGTCAATAACCCCGTCAATACCCTTTATGTTGCCAATCATGTCGTTATTTAATACCGCTTTGATACGCCAGTTTTGTGCGAGTGCGTGATCGGCGACGATTTTCCCTCCAAACAATCCTTGTTCTTCTCCCGACAGGCCTGCATAAATAATCGAACCTGAGAAATTGTGTTTACTGAGTACTCGCGCGCTTTCGATAACACCAGCCATGCCTGTAGCGTTGTCGTTAGCGCCGGGTGAATCAGACGAACCATCGAGTGGATCGGTAACTCGAGAGTCAATGTCTCCGGACATGAGAACGTATCGATCGGGGTCTAGCGAACCTCGTTGGATGGCAACAACGTTTACGATGTCGACGGGATCGGGAATCCTCGACGTACCTTCAATGACGCGGCTCACATAAAACACATCGAGACATTGACCACATTGGTCGCTAATTCGCTCGAATTCTGCTTTTATCCAGCGTCGCGCCGCACCGATTCCCCGTGTTTCTGAGTCAGTTTCCGATAAACTGTGACGCGTCCCGAAGCCAACCAGTTTACGAATATCTGCTTCGAGCCTAAATGCTGACACGTCGCCAACCATAGTATGGATTATCGGTAATTCTTGAGTAGGACCGGCTTTTGCCATGATCGATTGTAATAGGGTGAATGATTGTGGCGTTTTTTCCTGATCATGGGGCGTCGCAGCAGCATTAGACACCGTGTTTAGGCAGCATAAGCTGACGAAGCAAAGTATGAAGTTGTTCCGTATTGTGAGAAATCGTTGCATGAGTCCTAGTCCTAAACTGAGCATTGCATAAAACGTCGTTATTTCTGAGGTGTTAGACTTGTCATGTTACTTGAACTGAAAATGAAAAAAAAAGCGACGGTAAGTCGGCAAGTTGATGCCTTCAGAAACTTGGCTGTCGCGACTTAGTCCATAGGGCCTCGATAGGGTGCAAAACAGCACCCGGCTGACTTAGGGCTCAAAACTGGTGACAAAGTGTCGAATACGGTTGGCATTGACGCCTATATCACTCACTCCAACTCTGGACACCGATCGTAAATCCATTTTACTTCCGGTGTCTGTGGCCTCAATCCGAACAATAATGTCGTCTTTAAAACCAAACCAAAAGCTCGTGTCTACGGCTTCGATTGTTCCGTCTTCAGGGTTTTGACCGTACACGTCCCAGCCATTTTCCAAGCAAATAGCAAGTGCATTTTTATAGGTGTCAGAAGCAGATTTGGTCGACATCACGGTTGTGAGATCGGGATAAGCGGCGTTTTGAATGTGCGCTAGCTCTTTGGAATAATCCAAGGGATTACTGTCGCTGCCTCGTTGCGTTAATGCCTGTGTGAATTGTGGAGGGTTTGCTGTGTCTGTGCTTATGTTGTGTATGGGTGGATAACCTTTAGACATATTCGAAAGGGTTAAAGCAACGATGACTAAAGGGGGGAGCGCGAACACGCTGGCCCATCGTAGAGCCGTTTTCGTACCTGGTTTTTGGGGTTTCCTTATTAGCCATATGGCAGTGATTATCTGAATCAACACACTACTCAACATGGACACTGCAAATAATAATAAGCCTATTGTAAATGGCCATATTCCAAAGCGGGTTCCAAGAGCGGCAATAGGCATTAATAGAAGTATGGCTATTGAGCTATTGCGAATAAATATTGAAGCTGTTGCGGTGTCTTCTGATGACATTAGTGTACCCAGTCTTATTGTTAATGGCGGGTTAGGCCACGCGTCCTTCATCAAAATGAAACGACGTATTTAGATTAATGCATTATCGGTTATTCGAATTTTCGAATCATTCAATAGCGCTATTTTTTGTTAAATTATTTATCGAGATATTTTCGCATAACTTCTATTGTTGAAGCAGGTATGTCGATAAATTGCATACAGGCATACTAAACTATAGATACTTGGGATTAGTCAAATTGTTTTCATTTTTATGTTGGCCAAAATCATATTCAGAGAAGTGATGTTGGGCACCGTCCTTCGTCTACGTTGACAATTGATCTTATTCGTCGAGACGATAACAAGGTTTGTAATCGTCCTTGAGTTTCATTCGCCCATTTGCAATGAAGTCTTTTAACAAAACGTCAAATTCCTTAATAATGAAGGAGTCTCCTTGTAAAATATAGGGCCCGTGTTTTCTCACCGCCTCAACACCTTCGGCTTTGATGTTACCGGCAACAATACCCGAAAACCCGCAGCGCATTTGTGCTGCCAGGGCGTGTTTCGGTTGTTGATAATGGAGCTTAAGTTGTCGCATGTTTTCGTGGCTGGGGTGAAAGGGGGTTTGTAGTTCCATTGGAATTTTAAGCTGCCAGTTAAAGGAATAAGACTCTTGTTGCCTGCGGCGATGTCGCTGCACTTGGTCTACGCCTTCTAGTATTTTTTGCGCAACGCGCTCGGGTTCGCCGATAACAATCTGATAGAATTCTCTGGCTTCTTTCCCCAGCGTGTTGCAAATAAAATTGTCCAGCGTACTGAAGTACTCTTTACTTTTAATGGGAGCTGCAAAAATTACCGGGATGTCAATTGACCTGTTATCCGGATGCATCAGCAAACTGAGTAAATACAGTATTTCTTCTACAGTGCCGGCACCGCCTGGAAATACAATAATAGAGTGTGATAATCGAACAAATGCTTCAAGGCGTTTTTCAATATCTGGCAGAATCACCAACTCACTGACCGTTGGGTTAGGCGATTCAGACGCGATAATACCCGGCTCGGTAATCCCAATGTAACGGCCGTCCCGTATCTGTTGTTTGGCGTGGCCAACCGCTGCTCCTTTCATTGGCCCTCTCATTGCCCCTGTGCCACAGCCTGTGGCAATGTTAAGTCCGCGTATGCCGAGTTCATATCCGACTTGCTTTGAGTATTCGTACTCGTGACGCTTTATCGCATGTCCTCCCCAGCAAACAACAAGTCGAGGAATAGTATTGGCCTTAAGAATTCCTGCATTGCGCAGAATACGAAAAACGGTATCGGTAATGTCATCACTGTTGGCGGAACTATAACTTCCGCCGGTAAATATCTTGTGGTGTGTATAGACAATATCTCTCAACGCTGAAAACAGGTGCTCCCGAATACCTTTGATCATTTTTCCATTGACGAACGCATTAGCAGGTGCGTTGACAACGTCAAGTTTTATACCCCGTGATTGAGGAATTATTCGAATGTCAAAGTCGTGAAAATAGTTGAACACTGCGTCGGCATCGTCTTCTTGCATGCCTGTGTTTAGTACTGCTAGAGCGCATTGTCGAAATAACTTAAACACTTCATCATCGTAATTCATTACTCCTTCAACTTCGCGATGGGATAGTAAATTCAAACTGCTGGTGGGTCGGACGGATGCATAGGGCACTTTATTCATTAGTTCTCCTTTAAGCGAATATACACTAAGGATAGTCGCTTAATGACGGAAGGCGTTAGTCGATATCACTTGTTTGTTGATCGATCAAAAAACAAGTGATATGAAAAAGGGCGTGTGCAGGGGTCGACAAAGGCGACTTTTTACTTCGTTTGTAGCCGACGAAACAAAGATGTCGTTAATGCCCAAAGAATGAAGCCGCTCAAGATAGTGAAGATCGCTATCGCCGATAGAGCTTGAAGTAGAAAAGTATTAAAGTCTTCTCGGTCTTCAAGGTCCATGATATGGAGCATCCACAAAAAATCAAAGTATCTCCAGCTATCGTTTCGGCGAGCTGTCACTTTAGCTAGTTCGGAAGAAACATAGATTCTTGTATTGTTCTTATCGCCAAAGCTGACCTGCCATGCAGGAAGAGGCCTGTTTCGATATTCTGAACCTGGGTTCACAAACGTAATGTATTCGACAGACGATATCTCTGCTGGTTGGGAAAAGTCGGTTTCGGCAGCTTCCATCGCCTGTTCCTTGTTCAACGCGGGGAGTAAATCGCCAGTTATGGCGCTTGCTAGGCGTATTTTGGTTGGTCCCGATGTCGCAAAATGAATCTCGTAGGCGGGTGCGCCAAGTACCTGTCGTAACTTTACTGCCCGTACCTTAGTCGCCAGCCCTGTCTCTTCAATCAACTTGTCGATCGCTAAGGTCGGAGATATTAACGTTGTTTGTGCAAAATTAACGGGTTCTACCTTTCTTATATTGTCTTCGCCCCGAACGGTTGCCATCGGAACTAGACTAAAATACAAGCCACTTATCGTCCACAATAATAGTTGAACACCAATTATCAGGCTTATCCAACGATGCGATTTACGAACCCAATAGTTGACTCTTGTTTTAGTCATTACTCCCATTATTGTGCCTTTAGGTTGATGATGCTGAAGTCCAGTGAGTTTCAATGCCCAGCACGGTCTGTTTAGTATCGGCTATCGTTACACAGCCTGACGAATCTTGTAGATATTAGCAACCAAAGCTATCAATTATCTATTATGTAGGTCGGACTAAAGCTTGGTATTAAATTTATGGCCATCTAAATGACGTTGAATTCCATATCCTTGATTTTCATAATCCGGTACACTTATTTTTGCAATTAATAGGAATTATCATGACTATC
>JBLHNZ010000191.1:0-7326 GCA_047623245.1 Oceanicoccus sp.
GTTCTAATTACCGGAGAATCGGGTACAGGCAAAGAGGTCGTGGCGCGAACTCTGCACTACAACTCTAGCCGCCGCGACATGCCATTTGTGCCGGTAAATTGTGGGGCAATTCCTCGAGAATTGTTAGAAAGTGAGCTGTTTGGTCATGAAAAAGGAGCGTTTACCGGGGCCGTGACGACACGTGCGGGGCGATTTGAAATGGCCCACGGCGGTACTTTGTTTTTGGATGAGATTGGTGATATGCCGCTGGACATGCAAGTGAAGATTTTGCGTGTTTTGCAGGAGCGTTCTTTTGAGAGAGTGGGTGGAAATAAAACCATAAAGACTGATGTTCGTATACTTACAGCGACGCACCGCAACCTCGAAAATATGATTGCAGATAACACATTTCGGGAAGATCTTTACTATCGCTTGAATGTGTTTCCCATAGAAATGCCTGCACTACGCGACCGCGTGGAAGATATCCCACTATTGTTGAATGAGCTTATCACGCGCCTGGAAAATGAAAAGCGCGGATCAATTCGTTTTAACTCCGCTGCTATCATGTCCCTTTGCATGCATGAGTGGGCTGGAAATGTAAGAGAGCTTGCGAACCTCGTCGAGAGAATGGCAATCATACATCCCTACGGTGTAGTGGGCGTACAGGAGTTGCCAAAAAAGTTTCGTCATGTGGATGAAGCTGATGCTGATTTGATTTTGCCAGAGTCATCTAAACAAGGCGCTCCGGTGATTGCGGAGTTGGACGGGGAGGCGATGCTACCGTTAAACGGAATCGATTTAAAAGAATATCTAACGAGCCTTGAGCGCAGTTTAATTGAGCAGGCCTTGGATGACAGTACTTGGGTTGTCGCTCGCGCTGCAGATAGGTTGAAAATTCGTCGTACTACTCTCGTTGAAAAAATGCGTAAATACGATTTACAGCGGCGATGAATGTCCTAGCTATTTCCGTCGATTATTTGACGCTCCTCACTAAAAACTATAGTAACTCATTGATATATATACATTAAAAAATACGGCACGGTGTTTGCAGTAGCAACACATAGGGTCTCTTCTCCGTCAGAAGAGTGACTATGTAACGTTGTTAACGCGAAGGCTGGAGTCTTGATGTCCATTACAACCGTAAAGCCCGTTCCCAAAAAGCGCCCACTAATTAGGGTCGCCACAAAAAATACCAGCTATCGGTCTCAGATGACCGAGAATCCAGTGCCATCAATCGATATTTTCAAAAGCGTGTCAGCACAATTGGCGACCACCTACAAGGAAATGGAGAGGCGGGTTGGGTCGCTAAATGAAGAGTTGCTTCAAGTTGCAGAACAGCGTTTGCAGGAGCTCAAAGAAAAAGAGCGCGTAACGCTTCGCATGGAAAGTTTGTTAAACCTGTTACCCGCGGGCGTTGTTGTATTAGATAGTAAAGGCGTCGTTATTCAGTCTAACCCTGCAGCATTGGGGTTTCTGGGTGAGCCTCTCGATGGTCTGCTATGGCGCGATGTAATTAAGCGTTGCTTTGCCCCTCAGCTCGATGACGGCCACGAAATATCATTGAAAGACGGACGACGCATTAGCATGGTAACGCGATCGTTCGATGGCGGCGATCCCGGTCAGCTTATTCTGTTAACCGATCTGACAGAGACGCGAGAATTACAGAATCGCCTTAATCGACATCGTCGCCTATCTGAGATGGGACGGATGATGTCTTCATTGGCTCATCAAATTCGCACGCCGCTGTCGGCGGCCATGTTATATGCAGGACATCTGTGTGAATCCCAGTTGACTAGAGAGCAGGGTCAACGATTTTCAGAGAAAATATTATCCCGACTAAATCATCTAGATCAGCAGGTAAAAGACATGCTGATATTTGTAAAAGGCGACGTAAAATTGACAGACACTACCTCTATGCGTGATTTGTTTTCGGCGCTAGAAGCGGCTATGGAAGTGTCGGTGCTCAGCAGTAATTCAGTTTATGTGATTGGCAATGAATGTCCGGACACGTTATTACAATGTAATCGCGAAAGTATGGTCGGAGCTCTCATGAATTTAGTCAACAATGCGATTCAGTCGGTGGGCAAAGGCATCGAAATCTCAATAAGCGCAAGAGAATTGGAGGGAAAACAAATAGAAATCGTGATCAGCGACAATGGACCTGGTATTTCAGCTGTCGAAATGAAAGAGCTGCAAGAGCCATTTTTTACGACTAAATCGCAGGGAACCGGCTTAGGTTTGACCGTAGTTAGGGCCGTCGTTCAAGCCCATCACGGAGTTTTCAATTTAAACTCGACGCTAGGTGCTGGGACGCGTGCGACACTCATGTTGCCTGTTATTCAGGAGGCTTTCCTTCCTAAAGAAAGAGAGAAATTAACGTCTGATGTAAGGAGTACACTCTGATGGCTATTACAGTAACTAAACTATCTGCAACCATACTCGTCGTCGAAGACGACCGTGACTTACGAGAAGCACTGGTCGATACTCTGGAGATTTCTGGTTGTACTGTGGTACAGGCCGAATGTGCTGAAGATGCATTGCAGCTCATACCAGAGTACGCATTGGATATGGTAGTTTCCGACATAAACATGGGCGCTATGGATGGCGTTGCACTATTAAAGGAAATTCGTCGCAGTTATCCGCAGCTGCCAGTGTTGCTTATTACTGCCTATGGAAGCGTTAGCTCATCAGTTGACGCTATTCGCAGCGGAGCCGTCGACTACCTGGTAAAGCCTTTTAAACCACAACTACTAGTCGACGCTGTTAGTCGCCATGTTGGTCTGGCTAATCCGCTAGAGTGTGACGAGCCGGTTGCTGTAGCGCCTTCCAGTCAGCAGTTGTTACAGCTTGCACGAAGGGTGTCAGAAACGGATTCTACGGTATTGATTTGCGGTGAATCTGGGACCGGTAAAGAGGTTCTTGCCCGATACATACATCAGAACTCTCCTAGGTCTAAGATGCCGTTCGTTGCCATAAATTGCGCTGCGATCCCGGAAAATATGTTAGAAGGTATGCTTTTTGGTCATGAAAAGGGGGCATTCACAGGAGCATATAGCAGCGCGCCAGGGAAATTTGAGCAAGCTAACGGCGGTACAATCCTGCTTGACGAAATATCAGAAATGCATTTTAGCCTGCAGGCAAAAATATTGAGAGTTATCCAAGAGCGCGAGGTAGAGAGGCTTGGGGGGCGCAAGCCAATCGACCTAGATGTGCGAATTATTGCGACGACCAACAGGCAGTTAGCTGAAGAGGTCAGTATGGGGCGCTTTCGAGAAGATTTATTTTATCGCTTAAGTGTATTTCCATTGCGGTGGCAGTCACTCCGCGAACGTTTACCAGACATTATTCCTCTAGCACAAAAACTGTTGTCAATACATACAAAAAAGATGGGAAGAGTACCTGTGGCTCTTGATGAAAGTGCTGTTAAAGAGCTCCTAAAGCATAGTTGGCCAGGAAATGTACGAGAGCTGGACAATGTGATGCAGCGTGCCTTGATAATGCAGCGTGGATCGATAATTTCAGATTTCCACTTACGCTTAGACCCCTTTGGGCAGTCGCTAGGTCATATGGGAAGCAATCGTGCAGTCCCGATGGATGATTCCGTGCAAAATGATAACTCGATCGACACGCACACTGGAATAACGGCTGACACATTAGGCGGGGATCTGGGCGATGACCTGCAAAGACGCGAATTTGAAATTATCGTTGATACGTTAAAACACGAACATGGTTCCAGAAAAAACACTGCTGAAAAACTAGGAATTAGCCCGAGGACCTTACGATATAAATTGGCAAGAATGCGCGATGAGGGTATTAATTTAGACAACGCGCTGCAACGAGCATAGCTGCAATTTCTACCACAAATTAGGTTTTTTAAGGAGCATTCTTCGGGGGGTGCTAGGTTACGACTAAATTGGAACTACATTAGACCTACTTTAGAACAACATTGGTGGCGAACATCTCAGAAACAGTGAAGGGCACTAATTTGGCGACTGTTTATGTGACTTTGAATAACTGAATGTGTGGGTGTTCAAGGCTTGCTGCTCGCTTCAGGCCAAATCACTTAAGCTGCGGCGCAATGGTCCCGAATCCAGCGTGAAAATTTTTCTTGATTTGATTTATCGTTCTGGGGATGGCTGAAATTATTTTTCCAAAAAAGTCCCAGTCCATCGGCATCATCAGCTTCTGGTAACAGGTGGTCAGACTGTAAATAGATGATCCATGCAATAGCTGTACTATAAGACAAATTTACTGCGAGCTCTTGATCGGGGTTTTTTAAGAATTGATGCTGGCTTGCGAGTCCTCTAACTTTACTGGCTAGATCCGGAATAAATGCAAGATAGCTATCCCAAATAGATCGGTGTTGCTCTGAGGTAATTTGGTAGATCCCAATACCTTGGTTGGACCTGCAAAAAGGATCAAAACCAGATTCCTGAGCGGCAGTACCCAGCAGTAGTTTTTCAGCGGCCGGTGAGTGTATACCAAGGTACTCGAGAGTCGGCTTGATGGCTTGTTGCATCAAGTCAGCGGCAATTATTGACATTATTCTTTAACCTCGGCTTTTGAAATTATTATTAACTCAGCTACGCTTTGAAACATAGTATTTAATAGCATATAAATAGACGCTTTTTCAGACTACTGCCAGTTTTTTTAAGACTTTTTATGATGTTACGGGCTTGTTTAGATAAATTTTTTTGATGTGAGTTTTAACCTATTGATAAATATAAAGATATTTTTTTCACTGTAAACTGAAAAAGCATATTTTTTTCTTTGTGAAAGAAATAAAGCGGAGAGAAGTACACGTTCTTGCGCTACTAAATGTGAAGTGCCGAAGTCGATCCGGGAAAAATAGAAGATTTTTTGAGACGGTGTAATTTCCGGAGGCTACATTCCTTACAAAATCGCTATTTCTTCGTAAGACTTACTATCGCTCTTAAATTTTTCAGTTAAATGATCAAGTTGCATGGCTTTTCCGAAAAGAAAGCCCTGAACAATATCGCAATCTAAAGCTTTTAAGTAGTCTAACTGCTCCTTGTTTTCTACTCCTTCGGCAACAACGGTCATCTTGAGTCCTTTAGCCATCGCGATAATCGCATCAACAATACAAGAGTCGTCGCCAGTATTGCGGATAGTACTAATAAAGCTACGATCGATCTTTAGGGTGTTTATTGGGAAGTCCTGTAGATAGCTCAAGGACGAGTAACCCGTGCCAAAATCATCAATAGCAAGATGAATGCCAGCGCCCGCGAGACGCATAAGCTTATCTGCAATATCTTGTCGATCTAACATTAAAATGTTTTCGGTGATTTCCAGCTCAAGTAAATTGGCTGGATACTGCTCTTCTTCGAGAGTCTTTAAAATATGATCGACAAAGTTGTCTTTCTCGATCATCACCGGCGACAGGTTGACTGCCAAGCGCAATCCTGGGTATCCATTTTTGTGATAATGGAGTATCTCTCGGCACGCTTTTCGTAGCGTCTGTTTATCGATATCGACTATGAGATGGCTTTCTTCTGCAATGGGAATGAAATCAGACGGAGACAAGCGCCCGAGTCGCGGGTGGTCCCATCGGATAAGGGCTTCGACACCAAAAATTTCCCCACTAGCCGTAGAGACTTGAGGCTGATAGCATACTTCAAATTCGTTGTTCTCTATAGCCCGTCGCATATCCTGTTCTAGACTTAAACGTTCGGTTGAGCTATTGCTCATTTGAGGGTCAAAAACCTGGTAGCCATCCTTTCCTGTTTTTTTCGCGTGGTACATTGCTATATCCGCGTGTTTAATAAGAGTGTCTAGGTTTTCGCCTGAGTCTGGGTATATGGCTATGCCAATGCTGGCGCCAATATGCACTTCGTGCTCTCCAACTTGGAATGGTTCTTTCATATTTAGGAGGATGTTTTCTGCAATCAATACGGCCGGCTGTGTGTCTTCCATTTCGGGAAGTAGCAGTGTGAACTCATCACCACCAAATCGAGACAATGTATCGACATTTCGAATACATTCCTGCAGACGTTGACTCACCGATTGTAAAAGTTTATCTCCTATAGTGTGACCTAGCGAGTCGTTAATAATTTTGAATCTATCTAGGTTGATAAACATAACGGCCAATCGTAGTTCGTTTCGCTGTGCGTGTGCTATGGCAACGCCCATTCGATCTTTGAATAGCTCGCGATTTGGTAGTTTCGTTAGAAGGTCATGGTATGCTTGAAAGTTAATAAAGGCTTCGGCTTCGAGGCGGTCTGATATATCGCGGGCAGAACCGTAAATTTCGTAGCGATGGCTTACATTGATAGTATCCTTTCCGTCAGATTCATCGATTGGCCACAATGAAACTTCAAAATGATGTTTTTTATAATCAGTTCCATAGGATTTTAATAATAACTCAATCGATTGGGCGCCCACATGTGAACTGCCTATGTGTTCGAAATAGTAGTTTGCTTTTTCTATGTCCTCACCGTCAACAATCGTAGAAATATGGCGGCCAATCAGATGGTTTTTGGGATATTGAAGTATAGATTCTATTTTCGAGTTCAAAAAACTAAAGTTGCCATTGCGGTCGAGCATAAAAATAATGTCGGGAGAATTATTGACAATGAACCGGTGCAAACGCTCTGAACGATTCAGCCTCTCCTGCATTATGTGATGAGAATCTTCCAGATTTTTTTTCCTAATTGCATTGTTGACTGTTGCGGTTAATTCCTCGGGAATATAGGGCTTTTTTATGTAGTCGTAGGCACCGTGCTTTAAGGCGTTACCAATATCATGCATGGAGGTCTCGCCCGAGACCACGATCGTCAGCGTGTTTATGTTATTTTCTGACATGAACTGCATAACATCATGCCCTGTCACTACGGGCATTTTCAGATCGAGAAGAACGAGGTCGTATTGATTGTTGGATAATTTATCAATTGCAGATTGACCGCCGGATGCTGTATCGATTTTATAATTCGATAGCTCTAGCAGCAAGCGCAAGCTGTCGAGCATGCGGGGGTCATCGTCGGTCAACAAAATGTGAGCGTGTGAGGGTATTTTATTATTATGTAGTTTGATTCCCTGATTCATAGCTAAATGACAACTAATTCAATTTGGGAAGTAATATTTGGAATTGCGTGCCGTTGGGTGCACTACTTCGGCACACAATGGACCCACTCATTTCATCAATCAATTTTTTCACGATACTTAATCCTAGCCCAGAATGACCGTCGCCTTTGGTGGATGTTACAGGAGAGAACAGATTTTTTTTGATTTTCTCATCTATACCCGGTCCATTATCTTCAATATATATTCCTACAAAATGACGACCACTGAAACTGACTGATGCTTCACTGCTTATTGTGATTTTCCCTT
>JBLHNZ010000192.1:0-7313 GCA_047623245.1 Oceanicoccus sp.
GTTATTGAGTACCTGGATATAAGGGAAGGTGTTGGCGCCGCAATCCTCGCCGATCAACATCGAATCGCATTGGGAATAATTGCGCGCACCGTCGGCGCTGGCCGCAATTTTGACCAGTCCGCGGTAGCTGTTATTCGAATTGCCGGCGGAAATACCTTTGCTGACAATCGTGCTGCGCGTATTTTTGCCGACGTGAATCATCTTGGTGCCGGTGTCGGCTTGCTGATAGTTGTTGGTGACCGCGACCGAATAGAATTCACCGACCGAGTTATCGCCCAGCAAAATCACAGAAGGATACTTCCAGGTGATCGCTGACCCAGTCTCGACCTGAGTCCATGAAATACGCGAGTTGACACCTTGGGCAAGGCCACGCTTGGTCACGAAATTATAAACCCCACCGACACCATATTCGTCACCCGCATACCAGTTCTGCACGGTTGAATACTTGATGTCGGCATTGTCGAGGGCGACCAGTTCGACCACCGCCGCATGCAGCTGATTGCTGCTAAAGGCTGGCGCGGTACAACCTTCCAGGTAGGACACTGACGCGCCCTCCTCAGCGATGATCAAGGTGCGCTCGAATTGCCCTGACTCCTCGGTATTGATGCGAAAGTAAGTCGACAAATCCATCGGGCACTTGACGCCCTTGGGGATGAAGCAAAACGAGCCGTCGGTGAATACCGCCGAGTTGAGCGCAGCGTAAAAATTATCGCCGCTAGGGACCACGCTGCCAAGATATTTTTGCACCAGCTCTGGGTGTTCCTGCACCGCTTCCGACATTGAACAAAAAATAACGCCGACCTCGGCCAGCTTGTCTTTATAGGTGGTGGCCACCGAAACACTGTCAAAAATGACATCGACCGCGACACCCGCCAGCGCCATGCGTTCGTGCATGGGCACGCCAAGTTTCTCGAAGGTGCGCAATAATTCAGGATCGACTTCATCCATACTATTTAACTTGGGCTTTACTTTAGGCGCAGCGTAATAGCTGATTGCCTGAAAATCGATCTTCGGATGGTGACAGTTTTGCCACTCCGGCTCAGTCATCTCAAGCCATGCCTGGTAAGACTTGAGGCGAAATTCAAGCAGCCACTCGGGCTCATTTTTCCTGCTCGAAATCAGACGAATAAGGTCTTCATTGAGCCCCTTCGGCTCGACATCCGATTCAATGTCGGTGACGAAACCATGCTTGTAGGGTTGGTTGACCAGATTTTGTAGTGCCGCACTCATTAAATTTACCTCAATGTTATCCAAACTGAATATAAGAATTGGGACCCCTTTGAAAAGCAAAAAGCTATCAAAGTGTTTCCCTACCGGGAGACATTCCTGCGCGTCCCCAGTGGTAAGTTACGCGAAGTGGTCATTTTTTCAGGTTAAAGCTCTCACCACAGCCACACGCGCTGTCGGCATTCGGATTGTCGAACTTGAACGTCTCTTTGAGTCCTTCCTTGACGAAATCAACGTGTGAACCGTCGAGAAATGGCAGACTGACAGCATCCACCACCAGTGTCGCGTTATGCGATTCGAATACCTGGTCGTCAGCACGCACTTCGTCGGCATAGTCGAATGTGTATGCATAGCCGGAACAGCCGACTTGTTTGACACCTACGCGCAGACCCAATCCCTTATCGTTCTTCGCAACTTGGGTCTGAATTTGTTTCGCTGCATTTTCCGTTAATGTGATCGCCATTATTACTATTCACCCTGGTTGTTGTTGCAGTCGACCGGCTGGCCTGACTGACACGACATCTACAGCCAAATTCCACTCGGAATGACATTGGATCGCAATACCTGACTAATTTAGTCAGGTATTCACTGTACAATTCCCTACTAAATTAGTCAAGTATTATGCCCGGGCGTTTATTAGCCCAAAACAGCTAATAGTGCCCACCCTATTGGTAAGGTAAAATTAGCCAACCGCCAGACGATACACCGGGAACGGGCAGACAATTGATGAAGAATAAAGGAAGGATTAATGCCCTAATTTTCCTTGTTACATTTGGTAAAGAAAGAGAGTAACGAAGCCGTTCAGTATTGGAGATTACCGCGGACATGCCCAATATTGCTCCTTCCTACCGGTCAATCCTGCCAAATTTCTGTCATAAAACATGCCGATTACCTGACGCGACTCTTGCTAATTGACGCGAGACACGTGAGTGCAAGTGTCTCAGTTGGGTGGGAAGTCGCCGCTGAGTTTTCCATTCTGAGCGGCAGCTTTCTCCATAAGAGACGCTGAGAAACCACTCACCAGGGGCAATCTTCGGCCAGGAAGGGACACTCGTGGTATTTGTAGTCAATTCCGATTTAATCTGAACTATCTATGGAATATACTCGAATGCTCCCAAATCAACCTTTGCGTTGCCATCTAGATCGCCGTCGACAATTCGAATTTCGCCAATAATATCTGTCGCCGGCAACCCTGGCACTGAATTATCGCCAGCATCAATGGCCGGCGAATTAGTGGTCAACCGATAGTCTTCATTAGCTAGATCGAAGAATAATGGATCGCTGGAAATATTGCCGTTAATACCAGTTTGGTCGTTACATAATCCCCCATACGCGCTACCCGACGAAGAAATTATATTGTTTGATTCGATTATTGGTGTCTCCAGATCACCATACCTTGAATCACAGTAAACTGCTGTTTGGCCCTGCTTGCCCACAATGTTGTTGTTGACCAGGCGTGCTTCTGCTACAAGGCCACGCGAACAAATAGACGAGCCCAAACTGCCTTCGTTGTCGACCAATGTATTATTAATCACGTAGGGGCCCCTAAAGCCGGTAACCAGCCAGTCAATGCCACCGCATTCATCATCGGTGTTATTTGAGATTACGTTCTGCAGAATCAGTGCATCTGAATAATCTCTTATGCCGATTGCGCCTCCCGAATTACCACTAATCGTGTTCCCCCGAATAGTCGGTCTACCCGCACCATAAAGGAAAATGCCAGCAGCTTGGTGACTGGAAGAATTATCGACAATGAAATTATCAACAATCATTACGGATTCGGATGCCCAACTCTGTACCCAAATTCCTCCTCCTCCTCCATAACCCCCGCAACTGCCATGGATATAAGGTACTGAATTGTTATCACGTATTGTGTTTTGCTTGACGATTGCCGAAGAGCCAAGCAAAACAATGCCAGCACGAATTTCTCCACAAATATTGTATTCGCTAATATTATTTTCTACGATATTGTTAATAATTGTTGGAGAAGAGCTTGCCGCGAGGATGCCTTTGGTATGGCCATTTTGAACGGTGAAACCGTCAAGTATCGAACCGGGACCCTCTCCATTGACAAAGCTTACTATGGCTGAGGTACTGCCACTGCCCGTCAGGAACGTAACCAATGGACCCTGTTCGCTGGCGACAGTAATGGCCTTGCCTAAAAAATCGATGCTCCCGACGTAATTTCCCGGAGCCACCAAAACTGTAGCGCCGTCCGCTGCAATATCAATCTGCGATTGGATGACTGTTGCTGCCTTTCCCACTGAAATGGTTGCGGTTACGCTATTGCTGGTAGGATCTGCGTCTTCAATGCTACTGGTTACATTTGCGGTATTGTCGAAAGTTCCCTCAGTCATCGCCCGTACTTCAAATAACACGCCTTTAGTATTCGAGGCTTGACCACGGACTCCCACTGTTCCGAATTTACAAGTGACGACGAAGAGTAGACCCTGGTTGCAATTTTCGGGGAGGCCATAGGTGTCGGACACAATTTCCATCTCAGGCGGCAACATGTCGTTTACCACCACATCCGTGGCATCTACTATTCCTTCGTTTGTTACAGAAATATGGTATATAAATTTCTCGCCCAAAACCACCGCAGGAGGATTCGCAATCGTAGGAACATTCGAGCTTCCGAAGATAATGGTGGCCATGGTGATCACGAGGTCTGCCGTTGGCGGGATAACATTCACTTTGCTGGTATATTTGTTATTGGCTAGATTTGAATCATTCGACGTGGATGAGATGCTGGTCGTACTAGTAATAATCCCAGGAGTCTTCGGTAGCGTAACAACGATGCGAATTTCTTGAGTGAAGCTGCTAGATGGTGGGGTCCCGCCCCACAGCGTCCCAACGGTGCAGGTAAGGATTCCACTAACGTGATCACAAGCCCATCCAGTAGGAGGCAATGCACTCACAAAATTAACCTCTGAAGGTAAGTTATGCACCACCTTGACATTGTACGCGCGGTAACTACTCCGATTAGTGACGAAAATAGAGTAGGTGGCATCAGTACTCACAACAGGAGGGCTAACTTCTTGTATCGTGACTGAAAGGTCTACTACCGGATCAGGAAGGACAGGATCATCAGCAAAGTTGCCGCAAAATCCCGCTACAAGAAAGTCACAACTTTCCACTTCATCAGATGATTCACCGCAAGATGCCAAGGCTACAGAAAGAATGGTAAGTCGTATTATTCGTGTTATTTGAACTGTTAGACTCATTTCTTCTACACCTGTCGCTCGAATAAATTACATTTATCAAAAGCCGTACAGTCGAACATATAATCATTAGTTTTATTAAGCAACTAAATAGAAATTAATAAAAACAAGTATCCTATATTGATGCTTTTGGTATCGCATATTGATGTTTAGAGCGATTGGCGTCCTAAACTGTTATAGATCACCAGGAATCAATATATGTTAAATATCTTAGCCTGAATTCTAAAGTCCAAAAATTAGCTACTCGTAAGTAGAGACGATTTGGCGAATCTGAGAGTCTGTTGTTGGCCGTTTTTTTGCCGTTCGTCGAGAATTTCCCAGCGTCCGCTTTTTCGAATTTCGCCCTTCGCCGCCACCTCCACCCCCACCCCCGGTTCGTGCGAGATCCGGCGCGACCCTCGGCCGACCAATGGATTGTACGCACTTAATAGCGAAACGGTCGAAATTCAAGTTTTTAAATTAAACCTTATTCATTAAAGAGAACTAATTCCGTGGTTAGAACTGATTGATGACCTAAAATAATTATAAACAGTTCCATATAGGCTAATTCCTTAATGGGGCATCTTTTGAAATTTTGGGAGATCGATATGTTTAATTGGTTATTACCGAATAGAGCGAAAGGGGCTTCTGTCACTGCCGAATTGGCGATGAGATCAAGCATTGCTAATAAACTCAGAAAGTACAATGTCGATGAAGATACAACTATCTCTGAGTTTTCCATAGCGGATGACGATAATAAAACAATGGCAACAGGAGGACTGTCGCGGGTAAAGAAAAATGATGCCTGGAGTCAAGCAAATCCCCGTGAAACTGGTAAATGGAAGAAAGAAAATCGCTGATTGTTAAAAATAGCAGGGGACTTACCCGACGAAGAATTACTGACCATTAACATTAACGACAGCCTCGAGCACTTAGTACAGATTAGATGTTTGGTTGTTAATGGCGCCTTCCAGATAGCGGCCGTTAATATTGGCCTCTGCAACTAGCGCTATCGGCACACAGCGGACGTTAACAAACTGTTAAGTATTGGCTCTGAAGTGCCAGTAGCGGATGCGGTTGAAAATAACCAACGGTAGAAAACGTTTTATTCGTTATATCTGTGAGGATCATACAACTGAATATTCGACCTCATATCTTAAATTCTGGCTTCTCATCCCAAGAGATTTATTTTGAGCTAAAGGTTTTTATGCATTCAGCACATTTGTATAACGGAGGTGATTTGAGAATGGATTTTCTGATAATTCCTCGATGTATTCTGTGGATCAATTGACTGCCGCAATGTGGGCAAAATGGTATGTTCTTTACATCACTAAGTAGGAAGCTAGAGGTCTCAGTTTGAGGTGCATTCGTCATAGAATTGCTATTGTCTTTTAATGAGTTCCGAGCTGGTATTTTGGGGGTTATACTAAAAGGTGTCTCATTCTCTAAATCCGCCCATTTATTGTTTGGCTGAATATCATCTTGAATGGTGGACTTTTTACCGTCACCGAGTCTTTTTGTTGCGTCTACTTTTTTCAATAAGCAGTAGGCACCCGAAGAAAGAAAAATACGCTGAAATTTTTTCGCTGCACTTTTTGTTAAGCCTCGCTTTATACAAATATTTTCGTCTTCAAATGCTTTGTTTAACTGACTTAGTTCGAGTTTTAAAGTCTTACTTAAGAGTTTTTTGACAGTTTCCAGAGGAAATTGTCCTGTGGTTTTACCACTTAATAAGAGATCATAAACCGGCTCCGGATTATCATCTTTAAGTGTTATTTGAACCTCCGTACCGCATTGGGTGCAATTTTTAGAATCTTGGAGTAAATAAAAACCACAATCTGAGCACTTCATTTTTAATCGTTTGAGTTAGGATATTTCGAAAAAAGACGGGGTTCAGGGTCACCCGGACCGGTATTCACAATAATAGTTTTACTACAATTAAAGTATTTGAGAAAAACTAGCTTCAACCAGTTACTCTCCATTTAATTCATCGCACTTATGAAAATTGATCTCGCACTAGAATACTCCAGAATCAAATGTCATCCAAGCAAGGAGCAATCAATTCTCCTCAGGAACAGATACCCCACCGAGGATTTTAGAATGAAAACGTCTCATATAGGTGCGACATGAAATGGCCGTGTTTTTCTACGGGGTAAAGTCCTACACATCAGGTAATGTCTCAAGCCTGAAGCTGTCGAAGTAACATTTTCTGTTATCAAACTTTCTCCTTCGGGTTGTGAGGCGCCGGTCGATTATAAATCTTTAACCATGGGAAAGGGCACAAAACAGCCCTTCTAGTTTTCGTTATAGGGGTCAGCTCTGGGCACAGGGTGTGTGAAAACTACCCTATTGATATTAGTTCTGCTGTGACTGACCATCAGGCTTTAAGCAAACAACTCCAGGCGGCCTTCACTTTCTTTGGGTTTTATTAGGCTAGATCAACAGCACTTGTTAAATAGCCGTAGATTCGGGCATATACCGCGTATTTTATGAAGATAAGGCGGTAGGCCTTATGCTCTTATCGCCGCTATCAAATTAACCGGTCCAAGTATCGACATCATTCGCCTGAGATTATAAGCGAGCACATGCAGACTCATTTCCGTACTGACATTGGGTAGTCGTTTCGTCAGAAAGCGCGCACCCATCCAGGACTTTATCGTTCCAAACGGGTGTTCAACCGTTTGTTTTCGGATCAGCATGCTATCTGGCATCGAAGCCATTGATCGATCCATTTGGTCGATCTGACCCTGATGTTCCCGGCGCGCTATCCTGCGAGACTGTTTGCTTTTCGAGCACTGAGGCTTCATCTTGCATGCCCGGCAAATTGGCGCATCTACCCAATATCGTTTTAGCTCTAATCCTTTTTCCACGCCAGTAAACCGATAG
>JBLHNZ010000193.1:0-7224 GCA_047623245.1 Oceanicoccus sp.
TTTGTAAGTAACTAGAAAATCACTACCCAAGGTACTTGCTAACAGTGTAACAATAACAACAACAAGCAACGCTAAGACCAACGCAGCTCCCACTTCATTACGAGGGCCGCTGAGCTTTGCATACTGACAAGTTGCACTACGGCGTCGTGATGGAAAAAACACGTGTTACCTCTCCAAAGTTTTTTAGAGCGAGCTTCAATTCAAGAGCCAAGGGTAATTCGGTCTTCTTCTCCCAACTTCCAATCCATGTCCCACCCAAAGGGCTCTGACTGCCATCAACGCTCCCGCCGTCCAGAAAATTCAACTCTAAATTAACAACCCCGGTCAACAAGCGGGTTCTATGCATCCCCTCTTCATCTGATGTCCGATCTAATACCGACCAGCTTTCGCGCCACAATTCATCATTTTCCAAGCTATACCGCACCCGTTGAATGTCACCACGGGGTAAGCCACGAGGATTATCCCACGCGCGTCTTGTGAGCATTAAGACATGATCGCTCACCGTGTCGCCCTTAAACGCGGGCAATATTTCGTTGTACCCATCGACAATCGGCCTTGCGACTGCATGACGGACATCGCGTTCAATTATCGTTAGCGGTAACTGAATATCACCCAGTTGTCGCGCCTGCTTTTCATGTTGTGTCGCAGCCGTCATAGCGACGTTTAATCCGCTATAGGCCAATAGAGCAATAAACGCCGTTATCACCATGGCCAACATGACTTCAATTAAGGTGAAGCCGGACAGGTATTTCGGCTCGTTTTTAAGCGATATTGAACTCATCAAATACACCTGGCCCCGGTGCAATGGTAGCTGTCTATCAACCCCATAACGGTCACTATCGCCGACTCTTCAGTATCATCCAATCTAACACTTACCTGTAGCTGAACAAAACCATCAGCTAATGACTGCACTGGTTTTATTCGCCAAAACCAGTCGCGGCCAACCATTTCTTCGCTGCCGCGTCTTTCGCGGTCTATTAATTGGTTGCTGTTCTGGTTTTCAAGATAAACCAACTCCAACTGATTAAGTGCCACCCAATGTGCAATCGTTTTATCACGAAGGTACGCTGTATTGTCGATATTGCTCATCATCTGAAACAGCAAAGCCGATATCGCCACCGCTACGATAAGAAGCGCCACCATGACTTCGACTAAGGTAAATCCAGACTCACGACCGCCGACAGACGAGAACGCAGAAAAAGGCTTATTGTCGTTACAATACAAGGCATTATTCGTCAAACTCAGCATCCTGTGTCTCAATGTAAACACGCCCCAACTCATCACCAACAACTTCTACACGTGTTTCTCCACTCTCTTCATCAAACAAAAATAGGGAAAACACCGTCATTTCACCGCTGGAAAGCAGCCACAACTCGGGCTCTAGTTGCCCACGCTCAATGACTCCCCGTTCATTTACGATATCGAGCGGCGCTGTTGTCGGGTCGACAATTTTTTGCTTCAATTCTATCGTTTGCTCGCGATCGACAGATTCCAATTCAAGACGTAAACCCACGCCAACAGAAAAGAAAAATTCAGACTCGCCGCCACTTTCATCGGGCTTCAGCCACACCCAGTCGTCATTGCGGACCAACCACCGATACCCAAACCGCTCAACGCCATCGACATATTCCCGAAAAAAATCAACGCCCCACTGCTGATTGGCGAGTACCGCTTCTTCGGCTAACAAGGCGGTGTTGTTGGCAAACTGTTTCGCTTCTGTACGTAACTGCTGTTGACTATTTGAACCCACATTGACGCTAATGAGACTGATACTCAGGCCGATTATCAGCAATACCGCGAGCAATTCGATAAGACTAAAACCTTGATTTCTTACTCGCGGCAATAAAATTACAATGTCAGATATAGGCTTCAGCTGACGCAAGCTGAAAGGCGAAACAGTGATAAAACGTGACCATCCTTGTCTAATTTCCTTCACCGGGCTTCGTCCAGTTACCTCGATCCGTGTTCTGATCTTCGCCACCGGTTACGCCATCTGCGCCCAAGGTGAATATATCAAACTCACCACTACCGTACTCGGCAGGACTTAAATAGTTATACGGCCTTCCCCACGGATCGACTGGCAGACTACTCAAGTAACCATTTTTTTTCCAATTTGCTGGAATGGGGTCAACAGTGGGTCTTTCGACCAATGCTTCTAAACCCTGATCACTGGTAGGATAAGAATAATTATCGAGACGATAAATTTTTAGCGTTGTTTCAATAGCCTTGAAATCTGCCTCGACTTTTTGGATCCGTGCATCGTCGGCACGATCCAGTACATTGGGAGCAACCACACTCACCAACAAACCGATGATAACCAATACAACCATTATTTCGATTAAACTAAAACCTGTCTGTTTCTTTCTCATCATTTTTTCCACGTCAGATGTTTCTCATCGCAAGGAGTAAATTCTAAAATCTGCCCACTATGCGACCAAGTTATTCATTTCTATAATTGGCAACAAAATCGAAAACACAATCGTACAAACCACTGCTGCCATGATAACGATCATTAGCGGTTCAAATATCGCCATGATATTACCGAGTGTCATTTCCAGTTCGCGCTGTTGATTGCTTGCCGAACGCTTCAACATGGTTTCCAGCTCGCCACTGGCTTCACCGCTGGCCACCATATGAACCATCATTGGCGGAAATACGTCGGCACGCGATAAAGCCTTGTTTAGCGTTCCGCCTTCTTGCACTGCTAACGCAACCGTTCTACTCGCTGCCCTTAATTCCAAATTCGTTAATACCTCGCCAGAAATTCTTAAACCGTCGAGTAAGGGTACGCCACTTGACGTTAAAATACTGAGAGTCGACGCAAATCGCGACGTATCCATTGAAGTAATAAACCCAGAAATTATTGGTGTCTTTAGCAAAATACGATGCCATATGAGACGACGAGCATGGTTCTTCAATATTTGCCTAGCGACAATAGGTATAAAGAAAATCGTCAGACATATCACCCACCAGTAAACTTTCAAATAGTCGCTTGCCGCGATCACCGCTAGGGTCAACCCGGGCAATTCTTGCTTCGTATGTCGAAATACGCCAACTAAATCGGGAACAACGTAAATCATTAAAATACTGATGACCGCGGCGGACAAAACCATTAGAACCACAGGGTATATCATCGCCCCTTTCAATTTTTGCTGGGTATATTGATTGTTTTCAGTGTACTCGGCCAATTCTTCTAAAACCGTTCCGAGAAACCCGGCATGCTCTCCAGCTTTCACCATTGAACAATACATCTCATTAAAAATCTGAGGAAAATCTCCGAGCGCGTAAGCCAGACTGTAGCCTTCCATCACTCGCGCACGAACTTGTAACATTAAGCTTTTTATTCGAGGTTTCCGCGATTGCTCTGCAGTCGCTGTCAGTACTTCGTCAAGCGGCATATTCGACTGCACGAGCGTTGCCATTTGCCGGGTTATAAGCGCCAAATCCGATTGACTAATACGCGGTTTAAACAATTGTTTGAAGCTGATAGGCTCAGATAACTTTGCCTTTCCTTCCCGCGAAGCCACAACCTCGACTGGCTTCAATTGCTGAGTGCGTAACTGATTGCGGACTTGCCTTTCAGAATCTCCTTCGATCACGCCTTTGACGAGCTTGCCGTCAGTACCCAGCGCTTTATAACTGAACGCAGCCATTAAAGTCCGGCCTCGACAAATGCCAGCTTTGCTCGAACTGACAATTTAACGGCAAAACACCGTAAACTAGCTCTGAATATTTGGGTCACGCTGTCGTCACTCGCAAAACTTCTTCTACCGTAGTTTCGCCACTAAAAATGCAATCGCGCCCACTGTCTAAAATACCTGTCGAGGTTTTGCGTGCTTGAGCGATCATTTCCTGCTCGCCAACACCACGGTGAATTAAGGCGCGAAGCTCGTCGTCGATGGTGATCATTTCATAAATCCCCGTTCGACCTCGATAGCCGCTATTATTACAATAGACACACCCTTTAGCATGAAAGATATCTATCGACTGAGTGAGGTCTGACATTCCCAGTGCTTCCAGCTCTGAAACCGAAGCCTTGTCACTTTCTTTGCATCGCTTACACAAAACCCTGACAAGCCTTTGCGCCATAACGGCAATAATGCTGGAAGAAAGCAAGAAAGGCTCAACACCCATATCTTGAAGGCGCGTAATAGAACCAATAGCGGTATTTGTGTGTAACGTAGACAACACTAAATGGCCTGTCAAACTAGCCTGAACAGCAATTTCTGCCGTTTCCGTGTCTCTAATCTCTCCGACCATAACAACATCGGGGTCCTGTCGGAGGATCGCACGCAAACCTCGCGCAAACGTCATATCAACCTTTGAGTTAACCTGAGTCTGGCCTATACCTGGCAACAGATATTCAACGGGATCTTCGATCGTTAGAATATTCCGGCTACTATCGTTAATGTGAGTGAGACCAGCATAGAGAGTTGTTGTTTTACCCGAGCCGGTAGGGCCGGTAACGAGTATAATACCGTGAGGAGTATGTAGCGCTTTCTTAAAGGCAAGGTCGACGTCTGCGCTCATGTGCAACTGAGCTAATTCGAGCTGCCCTGCTTGTTTGTCTAGCAATCGAAGTACAACACGCTCTCCATGCGTCGACGGAATTGTAGAAACACGCAGATCCACCGCATGACCGGCAAGCCTGATAGAAATTCGACCGTCTTGTGGGACCCGTTTCTCGGCGATGTCCAATTTGGCCATGACCTTCAATCGAGAAACTAACAGGGGCGCTAACATACGTTTTGGAGATAGTACCTCTGTCAATATTCCATCGACGCGAAACCGCACCGTCAGCTTTTCCTCAAAGGTTTCAATATGAATATCTGACGCTTGTTCCCGAACGGCTTGGGACAATAATGCATTAATTAGCCTGATTACAGGCGCATCGCCTTCGGCGTCCATCAAATCAGCAGTGTCGGGAATTTCATCGGCAAGGCGCGACAAATCTATATCGTCACCCATATCTTCTGCAACCTGAATCGCTTCTCTGTTATCTTTTTGATAAGTACGCGTCAGCTGTCGCTGAAATTCAGCATCGTTTAGCTCTTCAGTACTGAAATCTCTCGTTAATCCACGGCTTAGCTCTGCAAATACGGCAAGCGTCAATCCGCTGCGATGTAAAACAACCAAGCCCTCTTCTTTCCAATCCAATAGCACGCCGTGAGTTTGAGCGAAGGGAAAAGGCAAAACGAAAAACTCATCGCTGGGCGAACGATTAAAGGATGAAATATCTCTGGAATCCAGAACCTCGGAACTTTCGTCGCTTACATGTACCTCTGTATCAGCCATGACTAATCTCGGATCTCAGGAACGACGGATTGACTCGCACTATCTTGTTGTATTTCCTTTAGGATCTTACGTTGCTCTTCCCATTCCGGTAGTAGTGGCAACGAACTATCTTCTATTAAGTTGACGCCTTCGCCAATTTCATTTTGCTGTTTCTTTCTGATGAGGCGATATTTTTTTGCCGTCGCCTCGTCCATCTGGCGATTGTCGCGCACGATAGTTGCCTTCAGAAAAACCAACAAATGCTTTTTACCCACGTTGACGGCCGTACTCCTAAACATTGCACCAAGAAAAGGTAAATCACCCAAAAATGGTACTTTTTGGACTTCCTCTGTGACATTGTCTTCAATCAAACCACCCAACACAATTGTCTGCCCATTATCTGCCAACACCTTCGTGTTAATTTTTCGCTCACTGGTAATCAAATTACTATTAAGTGCCGCGGTTCCTTTTACATTTGAAACTTCCTGAGATATAGCCAAGATCAGCGAGTCGCCTTCATTAATCTGAGGAGTAACCTTTAAGGTAATACCCACATTCTCTCGCTCGACAGTTTGGAACGGATTATCGGGGTTAGAAGACGAGCTCCCTGTGGCCGTATAGGAACCCGTTACAAAGGGAATACTTTCTCCAACAACGATGGACGCTTCCTCATTATCCAGTGTTAGCAAGGATGGCGTCGACAAAATATTCGCCTTCGTATTTTTTTTCAATGCATTGATAACCACGTTAAAACTTAGGTCGTCATCTAAATGACCAAAGCCCAATACCTGCCCGGGTATACCTGCCAAGGCAGACGCGATACTCGCGCGCGAGTCGACAGCATCGTCCGTACCAAATGCTGCAGCTGCGGTAGCTCCCGCTAAGCCCGAGCGAGTAGAAGACCCATAAGCACCACTGTCATTCGTAAATAGCCATTCGATCCCCAAATCTCTATCGTCTGTATCTGTTATTTCAACAATGATCGCTTCTACTAATACCTGGGCCCGACGGATATCCAAACGTTTCACCACCGACAGCAGAGACTGCATCACGTCTGCCTCTGCGGTAACAATTAACGAATTTGTGCCTTCATCTGCTTCGATGCTAGCCTGGGCTTGGGTAGCAGCCTTTCCCGAAACTCTCGGCCCCGCCATACGACCCATATTTTGAACGACCTTACTCAAAACGGTAGCAAGATCCTTAGCCAATGCATACTCGAGATAAACGACTTTAACGTTGCCGCTATGAACCAAAGGCGTGTCCAAAAAGGCCAACAATGACTTGATTCTTGCACGTTCTAGCTCGTCACCGCTAACCAATACACTGTTCGTTCTTTTGTCAGCAACCAGAAGCAACTGGGTAGTTTGCGCCTGGCCGCTTTTCTTCTGGCTCTTTTGCAGCTGCTCTAACATTCGCACGACTTCTTCAGATGAGGCATGTTCCAAGGTGACAATGTCTGTTTCTTCTACAGCCGATAAATCTATACTTTCAATCACTTTTCTAATACGCGCTATATTGGCCGCAGTATCTGAAATAATTATTGCGTTACTCGGTGCATATGCGGCGACGTGAGCATGTTGCGGTGCCAATGGCCTTATCAATGGGATCAGCTTTGCCGCCGATATATTATTCAGCTTTATGACTTGTGTGATCACCTCGCTACTTAGTGACACACGGTCACGATTGGAAACACCTACGGGAGAGGAACGCGCTTCTTTATTCGGGATAATCCTGATAATGTTCCCAGACTCAACTGCAGCAAAACCTTGAACTTCCAAAATCGAAAGAAAAAGTTCGTATAACTCATCGGCATTCACAGGTTTCGAAGAAATAACCTGCACCGTTCCCTTTACCTTGGAATCGATAATCATCGTTTTGTCTAATGCATTGGCAACAAAACGAATAAGCTCGTGAACGTCGGTTTCTTTAAAGTTAACGGTCCAGGTTTGA
>JBLHNZ010000194.1:0-7215 GCA_047623245.1 Oceanicoccus sp.
TCATGAAGCGCTATACCTATTACCCGCAACTCGTTTTGGGCGCTGCTTTTTCCTGGGGGATACCCATGGCCTTTGCGGCTCAACGCAACGAGTTGCCGAACTCGTTGTGGTTAGTCTATATTGCCGTGGTATTGTGGACTGTCGCTTACGATACATTCTACGCGATGGTTGATCGTGATGACGATATCAAGATTGGGATAAAGTCGACCGCAATATTGTTTGGCGATGATGATCGTAAAATAACGGCTGCTATTCAAGTTCTAGTTATTCTTATTCTGCTATTAGTGGGCAGGGAGTTTTCCCTTAGCTACTGGTATTATGGGTCTGTAGTCGGTGCCGCTGGCCTATTTGTCTATCAACAGTATCTAATACGCCACCGCGATCGCGATGACTGTCTGAAAGCTTTTCTTCATAATCATTGGGTTGGTGCTTTGATTTTTTCAGGAATTTTTTCCCATTACTTTTTTCAATAACTTTATTGTCACGATTGCCGCTTTCCTATTTTTCTGACCGAAACTTTTTGAGTATATCTACAGCGAATACGACGATTGCGCCTGCGGCAATACCAACCAGCGCATTGTAGATATTAGTATTGACGAACTGTGGGATATTTTCGACGATTGGAGTTGAGGCCAAGGTTTCATTGAGAGAGTGCAGTATGGCATGAGAGTTAGGTATGCCGTGTATCAATATTCCCCCGCCTACTAGAAACATAGCTGCGGTTCCAACAATCGATAAGGTTTTCATTAGGTAGGGGCACATGTTCAAAATTGACTGGCCAAATCCCTTCTTAATATTGCCCACAAGTCCCGTAGAGTCGGTTTTTAGAAGGTACATACCCGCATCGTCGAGCTTTACGATGGCAGCTACGGTACCGTAAACGCCTATAGTGATCACCGCTGCTATCAACGAAACAACAATGACTTGTTGGAGAAAGGCGGCATCTTTAACAATACCCAGAGCAATGACAACGATCTCGGCTGATAGGATAGAATCTGTTCTGATCGCGCCCTTGATTTTCTTTTTTTCAAAATCGACAAAGTCAATTGAAGAATCTGCTAGAGCTGAGAATGTTTGTTGATGGTCATTCTTCTCCTGCTCTTTATTAGACTTAAGTGCATGAGCGATTTTTTCAAAACCTTCATAACAGAGAAAAGCGCCCCCAGCATCAGCAGTGGTGTAATTACCCAGGGTACAAATGCACTGAGTAGCAGAGCGAAAGGAACCAGAATGAGTTTGTTTTTGGCCGAACCTTTTGCGACTTCCCAAATCACCGGCAATTCTCTTTCAGCACGAACACCGGATACTTGTTCTGCGTTCAGAGCTAAACCATCGCCCAATACCCCCGCCGTTTTTTTCGCCGCGACTTTCGTCAGTATAGCGACATCGTCTAGAAGTGTTGCTATGTCGTCAATTAGCGCTAATAAACCTGCAGTCGCCATAATAAAATAGCGCCTAGTAGTTAAAAAGTGGTTAAAGAGTGGTAAAAAGTGTCGTTGTTTCAGTAGCTCTGGCTTCAGATTAAAGCTCTGTCTTGACACTCATTGGTTCAGCGATTTAAGCCCGCATTAATAGTGGCTAAGTCGGATTGCTGTCCAGTGGCGTCAACGTTTCGCTAAATTTACACGTTATTTGCAGATATGTCCCGACGTGTCGAAGGTTTTTCATTGCAATTCGTTTCATTCTGGCGATGCATTAAACGTCATTAAGTCTATTGCGCTGTGAAGGCAAAACTACGATACCCACTACGATGAATTGGATGACCGATTATTAGCAAGCGCCCAAAAGGTCTATAACATACAATGTAATATTGGGATGGGTATGAAAAATAGTGAGAGCTATCGACAGAAGTTCCGTAAAAATTTCCAGGTTGTCGATGCCGCTTTTGCGACTTTCTCGGCATTGAAAGCAAATGTTGAAATGACAATAGGTTCAAAATTTTGATAACCTCGAGAGTTTTCCTTGTTAACCGCTAATCTACACCATTAGAATGCTATACCGTATACGGCATCCCGTAATTGCTGAGCTTACTATTAGAGAAACATAACTAACAATGAAGAGCATATTTCTCAATTCGATAACTGACATCAGCGCGCAAGATTGGAATTCGGTCGTCAAGAGCGATTATCCTTTTATGCGACACGAATTTTTGGCAGCTATGGAGCTTAGTCAAAGCGCCTGTACAAAATCAGGTTGGACGCCTCAGCATCTCGTGGTATCCAATGACGATGAACTCATCGCGGTCATGCCGTTGTATCTAAAAGATCACTCCTACGGAGAGTATATATTTGATTGGTCGTGGGCGGGAGCCTACGAGCGTTATGGTTTAGACTATTATCCCAAGTTGCTTAGTGCTATTCCTTTTACGCCTGCTACAGGGTCTCGGTTGGCATACCTCGATTCAGTCGATCAGCAGCAAATTTACTCCTACATTTCCCAAATATTGCAAGCGCATGCAGTCGAAATAGAGGCCTCTTCCATACATATTCTGTTGCCCGACAAACAGGAAACGTCTGAGTGGGCGAAACAGGGTTTAGCGACACGAACAACTTCGCAATTTCATTGGTTTAACGACGGCTATCAAAATTTCGACGATTTTCTGGAGAAGTTTTCCTCCCGTAAGAGGAAAAATTTAAAAAAGGAACGGCGTCGAATATCCGAACAAGGGATTAGCATGCGGGTTTTAACGGGCAGCGAGATTACTTCCGAGTTGTGGGATGTTTTTTACGATTTCTATCAATTAACTTACGCCAAACGCAGTGGTCATGGGGGTTATTTAAAAAGAGGTTTTTTCGATCTACTTAGCGAATCAATGTCCGAACAAGTGATGTTGGTACTAGCGGAATATGAGGGTCGTTATGTAGCTGGCGCGCTTTACTTTTATAGTTCTAGCACTTTGTATGGTCGCTATTGGGGTTGTACCCACGAGTTTGAAATGCTGCATTTTGAAGCTTGCTACTATCAGGGAATAGAGTTTTGTATTGCTAAAGGTCTGGACAAATTCGATGCGGGTGCCCAAGGCGAACACAAGATCCAGCGCGGCTTTACTCCCATCCCCATCTGGTCGAATCATTGGATAAAAGATAAACAATTTTCCGATGCAGTTAACGATTTTATTGTAAAAGAAGCAGAAGGTAATTTGGCATATATCGAAAATGCTAAAGATTACCTACCATTCAAAAAAGAGTCAGAATAGCACGGCATAAGTATTTTGTTTGAGGTGATCTGATGGGTTCATTTATGCATTGTCTCCGGCTCAGTTTTGTCGACGATTTTTGAGTCTTCCCCGTCGGGAATTCACGTTTATGACAAAACTCTTTCGCTGCTGAAGAAAGGGAGATTGTTTTAAAACGGCCAATCTTTGTGGCGCTCGTCATCAAATAAACAGGACGTTTTGCGATGATCTGAAGAGCCGTTCCTGCAAGCGGGCGCGATAATGTCTGATTCCCGTTATCCGAGTCGAAATAATAGCCAGCCGCACACCCGTTATCTGACCTAAGAACAAAAGAAACGGCATTTTCTTCCTAGTTTTGTAACCTTTTATTGTTCAGTGCGTTTATTAACACTATGAAATCAAAATTTTACGCCTTTGTGAACAATTATGAAGACCAGGTGTTTTCTTTGGCGCTTTATATGCTGCGCGATCGCGGTGAAGCCGAAGATGTGGCGCAAGAAAGCTATTTGAAACTTTGGCAACACATCGATGATATCGACGATGATAGGGCAAAATTGTGGCTGCTAAAAGTTACTAGAAATGGGTGTATTGACCGCCTGCGGAAAAAGCGTCAAGCGAGCAATGTCAGTGAGACTGCCCTTGAAATTGTCGACAAGTCAAAAGGTCCCGCCGGCACCTTGGCTCATGAGCAACTGAGTAAATGGTTAAAAGACGCCATCGAACTGTTACAAGAGCCGTATCGGTCCTTGATAGTTTTACGAGATGTTCAGCAAAAAAGCTACGGTGATGTCGCTGTCGATCTGTCACTGAGCTTGAGTCAGGTAAAAGTATATTTACATCGGGCGAGGGCGCAACTGAGAGATATTCTTCGAGAGATTGAACTATGAATGAAGGACAAGAGCCATGGCAACAAGTCGCCAGCAGATTTGCAGAAGAACGTCGGTCTAGTGCAGACGCCGTTTTTTTGAAAAGAAGCTTGGCTGATGTCGATGAAGGCGCGGATGACATCATCCACGGCTTACATATTCAAACTGGACTCGACGCGGTTGCGTTGGTGAAAGCACCGAGGTCTCTGCACCAAAAATTGGTGTCGATTCCAAACAACAAAATCAGAGCGTTATTGTTTGGTTGGCCCGCACCTCTGGCTGCGGCAGCGGCGGTGCTCGTCGTCATATTCGTCGGTAATTATTCAAGCTCTCAGCAATTATCGGAAAAAGAAATCGCACAAGCCCGCCAAGATTTAGCGACAACTTTTAGGTATCTGCATCTGGCAAACAATCGAACGCGTAATCATGTTGAGAAAATCATCAGCGAAAACGTAAACGAATCACTGAAAGTCGGCTTTTTTGGTAAGTCAGGCGACAAATCCTAATATAAACCCCATAAATATTGAGGAATATAACATGAAAATTTTGATCGGTATTTTGATACTACTTTTACCGTTTGCCATTACTGCGAAAGAAGCAGAAAACTATAAGGACTCGCAAGGTTACGTAGAATTTGGAAGTTTAGACAGTATTTATGGTGAGCCAAAAGTAGAAATAAATCTGGGTGGGGCTTTGCTTAATTTGGTCGGGAAAATTTCTAAACATGAAGATCCGGAGCTCGGTGAAGTCATTAGAAATCTAGACCAGGTGCGAGTGTTGGTTTACGAACTCGACGAAACCGCAACGGATGCATTGAATCTAGTCGATAAGATAAGTGCCACCTTAAAGGCTAAACAATGGATTCCTATCGTAAGCGTGAATGAAGACCATGAAAAAGTTCGAATTTACATGCATCAAAACAACGATATCGTCGACGGTATGGTTGTTATGTTTGTCGATGCAACGGGCAACAATCGGAAGAAAAGAAAAGAAGCAGTTTTTATCAATATTGTCGGCGAAATTAACCCGGAACAATTGAGTCAGTTAACAGATTCTCTCGATATCGGCGTCAACATATAAGAGAAGTAAGGCCACGGTATTGTGTTTTATCGCTGCTAATTCTTTTCGTATTTTTCTGTAGCCGTTTCGTGGAGTTTCTGGTTTCAGAGAATTCTGGGAAGCGAATAATGAATAAGATCTTATATCTTGTTTAGAGCTCTTGAATTTTACCCTAAAAAGGCAGTATGTTTGCGCTCTATTTCAATAAGAAAAGAGCGACCATGACAATAGTTCCGAAATACAACCGTAAACACTGGATTGATAAGCTAACCGCTGCCGGCGAACCCTATGAAATCCTATCCGGTGAGGTATGGGGTAGGTCTTGTCGACTATTCAAAAATGCGCCAGCCACGCTGCGTGATCTTTATAATGAAAATCGCAGCGATGAAACGTTTTTAGTTTATCAGGAGGAGCGTTTTACCTTCGAAGAAACTTATCAGAGGGCGGCGATAATAGGTGTGTTGTTAACAGAAAAATACGGTATCAAGAAAGGTGATCGAGTCGCTATATCGATGCGTAATTACCCTGAATGGGTAATGATTTTTGCCGCTATAACATCGATCGGAGCAGTAGCCGTTGCCATGAATGCGCTATGGCTATCCGATGAAATGGTCTATGGTCTAAATGACAGTGGCGCTAAAGTATTATTTGCAGACCAGGAAAGACTGGATCGACTTGAGCCGGTATTTTCTCAAGTGAATATTAACGTTATAGCGATTAGACCCGTAAAACCTGTGCTTGATGGTTGTGATGAACTCGAATCTCTACTGCGGACCATCGCCAGAAACACCGAGTTAGCGATGCCTGAGGTTGCGCTGTTGGGAAGTGATGCGGCAACGCTTTTCTATACATCCGGCTCTACTGGTTACCCTAAGGGCGTATTGTCGAGTCATACTAATGTTACGTCGGCGTTGCTTTCCTGGGAGCTAGAAGTAAAGGTCAACAATGCAGAATTTGGCATCACACCACCAAAACCACAAAAACAAGCGGCGGTGTTATTGGGCATTCCTTTGTTTCATGTTACCGGCTCCCATTCAATATTTCTTATGTCTTACCGTAGTCAGCGAAAAATAGTCAGCATGTATAAGTGGAATGTTGAAAAAGCCGTGGCACTGATTCAAGAAGAAAATATCACTGCGTTCACTGCGCCGCCGGCGATGACAGGCGATTTAGTAGAATATGCCCAAAATACGAAGACGGATTTAAGTTGTCTGATAACGGTCGGCGGAGGCGGCGCACCTCGCGCACCCGATCAAGTAGGAAAAATTGCTGGTACCTTTGGCAGTGCCTTGCCCTATACCGGCTGGGGTATGACGGAAAGTAATGCAATTGGTGCCGGTGCTGCTGGGTTGGATTACGTTAATCACCCAAGTAGCACGGGTCGAAAAGCAACAATTGTGGATCTCAGAATCGTTGACGAAAACGGTAATGACTTACCAGAGGGAGAGAGAGGGGAGATATTGATTGGGGGCCCCAGTCTGTTTGGGGGCTATTGGAACTTACCCGAGGCCGACAAAGAATCTTTTTTAGACGGTTGGTTCAAAACGGGTGATGTCGGTTATATCGACGAGCAAGAATACGTGTATATTGTCGATCGCATTAAAGACCTAGTTATTCGTGGCGGCGAAAATATTGGTTGTGCAGAAGTTGAAGGTGCCTTGCTAGAGCATGAGAATATTATCGAAGCCAGTGTCTATGCGGTGCCAGACGAGCGTCTTGGTGAGGAGGTCGGCGCAACCGTCTATTGTAATGGTGACTTATCGGAACATCTTATTCACGACTTTCTTAAGGAACGGATTGCCGCATTTAAAGTGCCCAGATATATCGTCTTTAGCGCCGAACCTTTGCTTAGAATTGCGTCGGGGAAAATTGACAAAAGAATGATCAGACAGGACGCTTGGCTTCACTGGGGCTTGGCTAAAGAAGTAAGCTAAGTTAGCGATTTTTCCATTAATACTGGACGGTTAGTTTCAGCGGTATAGGTTGGTGAATAGTGGCGGAACTGACCAAGCACTGTGGTTCAAAAATAAAAAAGTCATTTTAACAATACGCAAAACTGGTGGGTGCCTCCATATGAAAGTTCTTACATCTGTCCCGGCTATGGATTTGCAATCG
>JBLHNZ010000195.1:0-7215 GCA_047623245.1 Oceanicoccus sp.
AAAGAATTTTCTTCGACTAACTTTAGGTGGCGCTGCATGTTGCTATTGATGTTGTCAAGGTCTACTTCTTTGTTTGCTGGAATGGCGGCCATCAAATATCCTATGTCATCGTGTAGGAGAACGCCTTTTACCATACATGCTGTAGTGATGTGAGCAGATTTGGCTGCGTTAAACGCAGTGTCTGTATAACGATGGGAAACAAGTTGATAAGAAATATGATGGCGATCGAGATAAAGCTTCAAGCAATTGGAAATGTTCATAGCTACACGTCTCAAAGGAAGTATCATCGTGATTATTTTTTGACTCGTTGTCGGCAGTCCTCTTAAGATAAAAATTATAGGTTCAGCTGGCAAGTTTGCGTAGACTAATTTGCAATAACTATAAATCTTCTTATAAACAAAAAAGTGACAGACAGTCTTTGAGTCGATAAATCGAATTGAAAGACCTGTTCGAGAGAGGTTTTTAGTCAGTGCGAGTCAGCAAGCCAAAAACGGATTGGCTTGCACTGCATATTAGAGCTTACAGCAACATCGGTTAGAGCTTTTCTATTACGCGGGATCAAAGCGTAGCTTCAGTTTTATTTTTTTCCCTGGGTGCTTTTGTGTTTGAGTGTAAAATGTCTCTCCTCTGTAGCGATATTTCACATTGTAACCAACTATCTGCTCTTCAAATTGAACGTCGTATTCTTTGTGGCACCGCATTTCTGTTCGATGGTCTGAGTAGTGATGACTTGCGCTGTTGCCAATATCATTTCCGATAGCCGCACCCAGAATTGACCCAGCGACTGCACCTACACGCTTATTGCTCTTATGATGCCCCAGCTGATTTCCGAGGGCTGCTCCAATAATCCCACCGAGAATAGCAGGGGTGTGACTATTAGCGCTTCTGTACGCCACTTTCTCCTGTCTGCAGATCTTGCGAGGAATGCGATGTTTCACCGTTTTGATTATCGGGGTGGCGGAACTAACTCGTGCAAAATCGTAAAATTTTTGCTTATGGGTACGTTCGTTTCTATAACTATTATGTTCAGCAAAAACCGATAATGGAACGGTAGAGATAATAATTGCAATAAAGATATTTCTGTAGTTCATGGTGATCACCCTATCTGTTGATTTGCTGTTATCTTAATCACCAGAACATGAACTAAGTCTGAACGAAGAATATTCTTTCCGAAAATACTCTACATTCAGTCTCCCTTTTTCGTGGAAGTAATTATTGGAGTTGCTGTTGTGGCTGCGTGCATTAAACATTTGAATCTTATTTAGTGACAGGTTGGGGTGCCAAATTCTTTTTTGATTTTCTCAAAATGCCAAATATTGGGTGTGACGGGAGTGTGATTTTGATTGTTTTTAGAGCGACAAAAAGAGTATTAGTGTCGACGAAGTTCGATCACAATTCACGGACAAACCAGCGTTTTCGCCACGCCTCCATGACTCTTTCTGGATACCAGTATTGGCCATAGCTACCGTTGTATCTGGCCAGCGCATTCATCCAGTTGCCATTTTCTTTCTGCAAGTAAAATTGGAGAATACGACAGCCATAATTAAGGTTAGTGCCGATGTTTGTCAGGTTATCGTCGGGTCGGCCAATTTCATTTTTCCAAAAAGGCATGACTTGCATAAGTCCCTGGGCTCCGGCACTGGAAATCGCAAAATGATCAAAACTGCTTTCAATTTCAATAAGCGCTAAAACCAAATCCGGTTTCAGTTTACTTAATTTCGCTTCGTGATGAACAGCACGTAAAAGCTCAAGTCTTTTTTTCGGATTTTTGATAAAAGGCTTTAAGCGGCTAGACATATCGACCAGCCAAACTTCCGCGTCAAACCGGTCTTCAAAACTCGAGGCGTTGTCGATGGTGGATTTTAGAAAATCCCTAAGCTCTGTTTGTTCGCGATGATTTTCAATGTCATTATTATTGCTGTTGGCTGAGCAAAGTTGCACAGCCGTCAGAAATTGTAAGAACAGACAAATCGAGAGGAATTTGTACACTAATTAGATAGTCTCTTGTCGGTCTTGTTTAACGTTGCGTTGGATGAATGATAGAATGTCGTCCAACGGGACATCCTGATTTTCAGTGTCGCGACGTCCCTTGTATTCGAGTTCGCCTTTTTCTAACCCCCTATCTCCAACGACAATACGATGTGGAATTCCCACTAATTCCATGTCCGCGAATTTCACTCCCGGACGCTCGTTGCGATCATCCATCAAAACATCGTAGCCCAATGCCGTTAGCTGCTTATATAGTGAATTAGATTGGTCGGCGACAGCAATCGATTTGTGCATATTAAGTGGAATTATAGCAATTTGAAAAGGCGCTAGAGACATCGGCCAAACAATACCTTTTTCATCATTGTTTTGTTCGATCGCTGCCGCAACAACTCTTGTGATGCCTATGCCGTAGCAGCCCATTGGCATTATTTGATCTTTGCCTTGTTCGTTTAGGACGGTGGCGTTGAGGGATTCAGAATATTTGGAGCCGAGTTGAAAAATATGTCCGACTTCGATTCCTTTTTTAATCAATAGATTGCCCGTGCCATCAGGGCTGGGATCCCCTGCTACAACGTTGCGAATATCTTCAATTCGTACGATCGGACAATCTCTTCCCCAGTTTACACCGGTCAAATGAAAGCCGTCTTCGTTGGCGCCACAGGTGAAGTCCGATAATGTTGCGGCACTTCGGTCGACAATGGTTTCAATCGTCAAATTGACAGGTCCTATTGAGCCAGGAGAACACCCAATGGCTTTTATAATTTGCTCATCGCTCGCAAGTGTCAAAGGGTTAGCGACATTTGGGAGTTTTCCTGCCTTTATATCGTTTACGTCGTGGTCGCCGCGGACAATCAATGCAATTAGCGGCATGTCGTCAGTTTCGGTACTTTCACCCAAAACGATTAATGTTTTCGCAATCTGGTTTGTTGGAATTGACAGAGACACACTGACATCATCGACACTGTGTTGTCCTGGCGTAGGAACCTTTTCTAGGGAGGAAATTGCTTCTGCGCGATCTTTAGGGACGGCCACAGCTTCTGCCATTTCAACATTGGCGGCATAGTCGCCGCAGTCACTAAATGCGATATCATCTTCTCCAGACTCGGCAAGAACGTGAAATTCGTGGGACGCATTGCCGCCGATGGAGCCTGTGTCTGCTATGACGGGGCGAAAATCGAGGTTAAGTCGAGTAAATATATTGATGTACGCCTTGTGCATTGTCTCGTACGTTTTCTGCAAAGACTCTTGATCTTTGTGAAAAGAATAGGCGTCTTTCATGATGAATTCCCGAGACCGCATGACGCCGAATCTTGGGCGTATTTCATCGCGAAACTTTGTTTGTATTTGATAAAAGCTAACGGGTAATTGTTTGTAACTGTTGATTTCGCTCCGAATGAGATCGGTAATCACTTCTTCATGTGTTGGCCCGAGACAAAAGCTGTTGTTATGGCGATCTTTAATACGGAGAAGCTCTGGTCCGTATTGCAGCCAGCGACCTGATTCTTGCCAAAGGCTTTCAGGCTGTACCACCGGCATTAGTAATTCCATGGCGCCGACTTTATTCATTTCTTCTCGCACGATAGCTTCTACTCTGCGTAAAACTCTTAGACCCATCGGCAGCCAGGTATATAATCCTGAAGCGAGCTTTCGAATCATTCCTGCGCGAATCATTAGTTGGTGACTTATTACGACCGCATCACTGGGAGTTTCTTTTTGAGTTGCTATGAGAAATTGGCTTGCGCGCATGGTGTCATCGTACTCTTGTTGGAAAAAGGATTGGAATGAAATTATGGGTTCTATTTTACGATTGATATTGCGTTCGGTATAGCCATAATTCACGCTGGTTAAGACAAAGAGTCTTATATAATGACTAAATCGATAAAATAAGGGGGAATTATGTTCAATTTGCATCCGCAGCTTTCAGAAGATTGCTTTTTAGTTGGTGATTTACCGTTGTGCCGTGTCTTGTTGGCCAACGACAAAAACTACCCATGGTTGATTCTCGTTCCGAGAAGAGAGGGAGTCAGAGAAATATTTCAGTTGCAAGCGAGTGATCAAGTTTTGCTAATGAGCGAATCATCGTCGGTCGCTCGGATATTGAATGCGCATTTTAATGCTGACAAAATGAATGTTGCAGCGCTGGGGAACATGGTTCCACAATTGCATTTACATCATATCGTTCGCTACAAAATAGATGTGTCTTGGCCTAAGCCTGTATGGGGCGTTGAGCAAGCGAAAATTTACTCCTCGGAAGAAACCACGCTATGGATTAAGTGTTTTCGAGAGTTGCTGTTACCTTTAGGGCTTTCACATTGAGTGAAGCTACAGTGAGTTATTGTGAGCTTTATCTCGCATAACGACTAAAAAAAGGCTAATAATTTCTTACTGTGGGCAGCGGTAAAAAAGGAGCGAATTTGAAAAACAGCTTAAAATAGCGGTGATTTCCACACTTGTGTGGAATTAAATTGAACTTTTGTCCTTTAATGCTTAAATATGCGGGAAAAACCTTGTATTACAGTATTTTCTGAACTATAAAACTCGCAGGTGCTGTGTATGAAGTGTAAAGGGGCGGTTTATTCGTTTTGTTATTCTTTTAGACGTACCGTGTAAAATCTTTATTAGAGCACAAGCTGTAAAAATAATGTTAACTACAAAGGGCTAACGACCATGGCTACGAAAAAGAAAGCTGCACCAAAACAAAAAGCTGCACCCGCAAAGAAAGTCGCACCGAAAAAGAAAGTAGTTGCGAAAGCGGCACCTGCAAAGAAGGCTGTTGCGAAAAAAGTAGCAGCACCGAAAAAAGCAGTCGCGAAGAAAGCGGCAGCGCCTAAAAAAGTTGTTGCGAAAAAAGTAGCCGCTCCGAAAAAAGTCGTTGCGAAAAAAGCACCTGTTAAAAAAGCGCCTGTGAAAAAAGCAGCTGCGAAACCGGTACCAGCTAAAAAGGCAGTTGTTAAAAAAGCAGCCGAGCCAAAGAGGCGTACTACTGCGATCAAAGCGAAGATGACAAAGACTCAAATGTTCGCTGAAATTGCTAGTGCCGCAGATCTAAATACAAAGCAGGTAGCGGCAGTATTCAATGAATTGGAAGGGCTTCTTGGTCGAAGTATCAAAAAAGGTGGCTTGGGTGAGTTTACAGTTCCTGGATTGATGAAGGTTACCACGGTCAAAAAACCGGCGAAAAAGGCGCGTAAGGGAGTCAACCCGTTTACTGGCGAGGAGCAAATGTTCAAAGCAAAGCCTGCCAGTATGGCCGTTAAAGTAAGACCTTTGAAAAAGCTAAAAGAATTTGCAGCTTCTTGAGTTGATTTTGCGGTTGCCAAAGTAGGTAGCTAGTGCCCCAAGGGCGCTCCACTCGGGGCGTCCGAATAAATTGCCTTCCTTGTTTCTGTCCTCGCAAACTAGAAAAACCCTCTATTCCTATCTCCACAGACTCTCGAGCGGGGCTTGAAACAGCGAGCTTATCGACAACTTTGAAACGACCATTCACTCGCGCCTCTTTTTTAGGGTATAATCGCCGCCTTTTTAATTGGGCTACCACGACAACCAGCAGTTTTGTGTCAATGTAGCCTATCGGTCTGAACCGCAAGCGTTCGAGCAACTAAGTGAGTGTGGGGGAGTTATGCCAATATACGAGTATCAATGTGGGGAGTGCGAGCATAAATTTGAGTCTCTCCAGAAAATTAGCGACGAGCCACTAAAAGAATGTCCCAGCTGCAAAGAGCCGGCTTTAAAGAAATTAATATCGGCAGCGGGATTTCGGTTGAAGGGAGGCGGTTGGTACGAAACGGACTTTAAGACGGGTAAAAAGAAGAATCTGGCAGGTAGTAGCGGCACGAGTGATACAACCGCGTCTAGTGGTTCAGCACCCGCGAGTGGCTCAGCACCTGCGAAAAGCGCAGATTCTTAAGGAACGTTGCGAAATAGAGCGTTCATAGTAAACAACATATTCGTAGAACAGCATTAATCGATAGGAATTATTAGCAATGCGTAGTCATTATTGTGGTCAAATCACTTCCGAGAACATTGACCAAGAAGTTACTCTTTATGGTTGGGTTGACCGTCGTCGCGATCATGGTGGCGTGATATTTCTAGATTTACGCGACCGCGAAGGCATTGTTCAGGTTGTTTTTGATCCTGATACCGAGCAATACTTTGAACGTGCAGATAGTGTTCGCAATGAATTCGTTCTGCAAGTGAAAGGTCTTGTTCGGGCCCGAACCGGGGCTACGATCAACCCGAATATGAAAACCGGTGAGATCGAAATTCTGGGTAAGGAATTAGAGATTCTTAACCGTTCTGTAACGCCTCCTTTTCAGTTAGATGAGCACATAGCCGTGGGCGAAGATGTCCGATTAAAATATCGTTACATCGACCTAAGGCGGCCAGAAATGTTAGGAAGGTTGAGGCTGCGGTCGCGTATTACTTCGTCGATTCGCCGTTTTCTCGACGATAATGACTTTCTGGATATTGAAACACCCATTCTTACAAAGGCAACCCCGGAGGGTGCTCGTGACTATCTAGTGCCATCTAGAACGCATGCTGGGAAGTTTTTTGCATTGCCGCAGTCACCTCAATTGTTCAAGCAATTGTTGATGGTTGCAGGAATGGATCGATATTATCAAATAGCCAAGTGTTTTCGCGACGAAGATTTGCGAGCAGACCGTCAGCCTGAATTTACGCAGATCGACATTGAAGCGTCGTTTTTGGATGATAAGCAAATTATGGCTATCACTGAAAATATGATACGTGAACTCTTTAAAGAAGTGTTAGACGTCGATCTCGGCGAATTTCCGACCATGCCCTATTCCGAGGCAATGGCGCGTTTTGGTAGTGACAAGCCCGACTTGCGTATTCCTATGGAGTTGGTCGACGTTAACGATCTTATGCAAAAGGTTGATTTCAAAGTTTTTAATGGTCCCGCAAATGATCCTGAAGGTCGTGTTGCAGCATTGAAGGTTGTTGGAGGCGCACAGATTAGCCGTAAACAAATCGACGAGTATACAAAGCTAGTCGCCATATACGGCGCCAAAGGTTTGGCCTGGATTAAAATTAATGATGTTGCGGCGGGTATTGAAGGCCTACAATCTCCCATCTTGAAATTTATGCCCGACGAAATTGTTACACAAATGATGAGTCGTTTAGAGGTTGCCGACGGTGATATTGTCTTTTTCGGTGCGGACAAAGAATCTGTTGTCAATGAAGCGCTGGGTTCCTTACGAGTGAAGA
>JBLHNZ010000196.1:0-7215 GCA_047623245.1 Oceanicoccus sp.
AATATTTATCCAAGAGCGCAAGTGGCATTCGATATATCCAGTGCACAAAAGCTGGCGTGGGCTTTCCCAAAGCAAAAAGATGCTAGCTTATATAATGAGGCAAAAGCTTTTTTTGACGAGATAAAGTCGAATGGTACTCTCGACGAAATCACCGAGCAATACTATGGACACACCGAGGAAATGGATCAGGGCGGGGCGCTACTTTTTGCCAGTCGTATTGAAGCCCGCTTACCTAAATGGGAGGCTTTGCTGCAGGAGGCTGCCCTAGAGATTGATATGGAATGGCACCTTATTGCAGCTATCAGTTATCAGGAATCTCATTGGAATGCGTCCGCAAGTTCACGTACCGGGGTTAGAGGGCTAATGATGTTGACTCAAATAACGGCAAAGGAAATGGGAGTTAGCAACAGACTTGACCCACGGCAAAGTATCGAAGGTGGCAGCAAGTACTTTCGTAAAATATATGACCGAATACCTAAAGACATTCAAGACCCCGACAGGATATGGTTGGCATTGGCCGCTTACAATGTGGGCTATGGACATATGGAAGACGCCCGCGTACTAACGGAGAGACTCAATGGAGATCCTGACAAGTGGGCAGATGTGCGCGAGCATTTACCTAAATTGGCCAAACGAGTTTACTACCGGAAAGCCAAGCATGGGTACGCGCGCGGATGGGAGCCCGTCCAGTATGTACAAAACATTCGTAGCTATTACAACGTGCTCACCCTCCATGAAAAGATGGGAGGGCGGCAGTATGCCGAAGCAATACAAGCCGCTGCTGGAAATTCAATCACTCTTCAGGCAAAAAACGAGACTTCAGACCTAGTCATAAAGTTATAAATTTGGCAGGGCCGATGTAGATAATTATTGATTCACCCATACATCCGTATTGGGTTCTAGTGATCGAGATTGGTTGTCTCACTTTGATTAATTATTTAACCCGGGTCAATACCCTTCCGTAATACAAGAAAGCTACCAGTACTTTTTTTCTAGGCAATGGTGCCAGTGACCCTTACCCTCTTAGTTCTGGTAGCGGATTTTTCTTTTAGTGCATTCTGGCTTTCTTTAATATGACTGTCGATAATATTTTTCGCTGCAATGAGTAAGCCAGTAAAAATAAACGCCCCCGGGGGAAGTACTGCCAATAGAAACTGTCTGTAGTCGGAAAAAACGACCCATTTCCAGCTTTTCGCTGATTCACCAAATAGTAAATCCATATTGTTAAACAGAATTCCAGTGCCAGATAATTCACGTAAAGCACCCAGCAAAATTAATATCACCGAAAAACCAACGCCCATAATAAAACCGTCGTACATTGAGGGCAGCACGCCATTCTTACTTGCAAAGGCATCAGCGCGACCGAGAATTACGCAATTAGTGGTGATTAATGGCAGGAAAATCCCCAGAATTTGGAACAGATCATAGGCAAAAGCTTGCATTAGTAACTCTATACAAGTGACGGCTGCAGCAATAATCATGACAAACGCGGGTAAGCGAACTGCGTCAGAGACAATCCCTCTAACTATAGATACACAGGTATTCGAAATTACTAATACCATGGTAGTTGCCAGGCCCATACCGATAGCGTTTATCACCGTTCCTGTTACTGCTAGCAACGGACACAAACCCAGTAGCTGTACGATAGCAGGGTTGTTTTTCCACATGCCGTTGAGTGATAATTCTTTATAGCTTATATCAGTCATTATTCAGGATCTCGCTATTTGCAACATGTGTTGTTCGCATCTTCAAAATGTCGTGTTGGTGTAAGTCAAAATATTGTAGAGCTCTGGCTACCGATTTAGTGACTGCTCTCGGCGTGATCGTGGCGCCAGTAAACTGATCGAAAATACCTTTGTCTTTTTTTACGGTCCACTGATCAATACCGGGGTTGCGCAACGACTTGTCGATAAAGCCATCGACCCACTTGCTCTTTTTACGGTCCACGGCATCTCCCAGGCCCGGTGTCTCTCGGTGCGAGAGAACTCTGACGCCTGCGACGCTTCCATCGATATTTATGCCCACAATTAGATCGATATCGCCGGTATATCCATCTCGTGCAGTAGCTGGAATAATCACTGCCACCGGTATGCTGTTTTGTCGTGCTATGTAAAGTTTTTTCCGAGACCGAAGACCCAAGAGTTCTTCATCTTCCACCATATGCGTGTCGTCCAGCATGGCATTGTTATGGCGTGACTTTGGCACAATCTCCAACAAAGCACGCTCTTCGGCTATTCGGATATTTTCAAGAATCGCGTCTTGAGTATTCAAGAACGTTCCGGCAATGATGGCTGTACTAACCAGTGCGAAAAGACCTAATAAAAGAGAGTTTTTACTAATAGACTGTCTTAGCATTATTTGTCCCCTTGCTTAGAGGAGGAAGAGTCACCTATGGACTTCTTCTTATGCCCGTACGTTGTTGGTTTGGTGTAATAATCTAGCAGAGGTGCTCCGAAATTCATGAGTAGTACGGAAAAGGCGACAGCGTCAGGGTAATTTCCCCAGATGCGAATTAAATATAACAAAATACCTATGCAAGCCCCGTAAATAATACGCCCTTTGTTCGACACCGCGGAAGTGACCGGATCGGTTACTATGAAGAAAGCACCGAGCATTGTCGCGCCGCTAAGTAAGTGAAATAGGGGTGACCCACCGGATGCGGAACTGCCGCTGTCATAGAATAGTGCAGAAATAATTGTAAGAGAGGCGAGCATGCTAATTGGCGCGTGCCAAGTAAAAACGCGTTGATAGATTAGAAACAACCCTCCAGCGAGAAATCCCAAATTGACCCACTCCCAACCGACCCCGGCCCACTTGCCAAATTGCTTGTTTTGATCCCACAAATCATTCAATAGCAGAGAATTGTTTTGCTTTAAAACATCGAGTGGCGTTGCCATACTTATGCCGTCAATGCTGAACAAGGCGATAGTGTCTCGACCAAATAGTAAAGCCGAGAATGCCTCGCTAAGACTTGGTAAGTGCTCCGCCATCAGCGTTTTTGGAGCGATCCATATCGTCATTTCGACCGGGAAGGAAATGAGTAATACGACATAACCGACCATTGCTGGGTTGAAAGGGTTGTACCCCATGCCTCCGTATAAGTGCTTTGCTATCAAAATCGCGAAAAAAATACCGACGGTGATTAACCACCATGGAGAGTAGGGAGGCATAGAAATCCCCAGTAACACAGCGGTCACCAAGGCACTATAGTCAGAGAGATAAGGTTTGATATTCCTTTTGCGCAAATGAAGAGCTAACGATTCCGCCGCAATTGCGGCGAGGCATGCCCATATGATATTGACTATTGTGCCCCAGCCGAAAAAATTTGTTAAAGCCAGAATACCGGGAATAGTGGCGAGTAACACCATTTGCATGACACGTTGTGTATCGAGTGGTCTGGTTGTGTGTGGTGATGTTGCTTTTAATAAGCCCATTCTCGATTACACCTTTTCTTTCAGCGCTGCTTTGGCATCACTGAGCTTTGTGGTTAGTTTTGAGACTGTTTCAGACAAAATCAAAGCTATCTCGTCGCCTTCAGATTCTGCAACCGCCAATTTTTCTTTAGTTTTTGTGATTCTCTTTTCGATTGAAACGACAGCGTTTTGCATTTTCTCCAGTTCGGTCATTGTCGATGCAGCTGCCCGCTTTGCTAGCGCTTTGGCAATAGCATCTGTTGCTGTATTGCTAGACACAGAAGGCTTTGTTGTTGGGATATTCGCGGTATCGTTAGGTGACAGATCTGCCTTACTGGCGGCGATTGTCGGCGAATCCAGAGTTGCGGCATCGGACCTAATGATGCCGCCATGATCCGAAGGTCGATCTGGATTCTTTTCTAGAAATTTTTTGATCGCGTCTGCTGCCAGATTATGTTTTTCCCGAGTCTTTTCGATGGCAGTGCGGAACGCGTCCATCTTATCTGAACCTTCCTGCTCAGCCTGCTGAAACTTCTCTTTAGCTACATTTAAGCGCTTCTCAAGCTTACGTAAATTTTCTTCTAGCTGTTCTTTCTCAGCAGTTGGGAAATTGTCGCTTTTTGGCTTGGGTTCTGTCGTACTTTTACTGGCATTTAGTGCCGCTTTTTTTGTTTTGGCGCGGTCGATAGCTGCTTGTACAGCGTCTACTTTCGTGTCGCTGCCTTCGGCTGCACGAGCTTGTGCGGCTGCTTGTCGCGCTAATCGCTTGGCCGTTTTTTCGGCTTCTTGTTGCTCAATACGCGCTTTACGAGCTTCGAATCTCAGTTTCGAATGCTCGGCGTTTAATGCGTCTTTTTTGTGTTCTCGTATGTCAGCTTTCGAAGCTCTGTAGTATTGAACTAATGGTATTTTACTGGGACAGACGAAAGAGCAAGCGCCACATTCAATACAATCAGCGATATTGTGGGTCTCCAGTTTGTCATATTCCTTACCGCGAGCAAACCAGTAGAGCTGCTGTGGTAGAAGTGAGACAGGGCAAGCTTGTTCACACATTCCGCAGCGGATACAGGCTTGGGCATGTGGTGTAGTGGGCATTTCAATGTCTGTCGGAGCCATAATACAATTGGTGGTTTTTATCACCGGTGCCGCGGCATCGCTAAGAGTGAACCCCATCATCGGGCCACCCATAATCAATCGTGAACAGTTCTCTTCATCAAATTCACATTGGTCCAGAAGATGTTTAACGGGCGATCCCAGTCTTACTTCCATATTTTTTGGTAATGAGCACGCATCGCCAGTCACCGTTGTGATTCTACTGATTAACGGCTCGCCATGTTTTATGGCCCGGTAAATCGCAACAGTGCTACCAATATTTTGACATGCCGCACCGATATTGGCCGGTAAACCTCCCGACGGAACCTCCTTACCGGTTAAAATCTGAATGAGTTGTTTTTCTCCACCAGAGGGGTATTTGGTCGGAAACGAAACAATTTCAATGCCCGTATCAACTGCAGCCGACTTTAAAGCTGCAATAGCTTCAGGTTTATTGTCTTCCACACCGATAAGGGTTTCTATAGACGGATTGACCAAATATCGGAGGATTTTGGTTCCTTCGATAATCTCGTCGGCCCGTTCACGCATTAACCGATCATCTGATGTGATATAAGGTTCACATTCTGTGCCGTTTATAATTAATGTTTCGATCGAAAGATCGTCTTGATTTGCAAGCTTCACTGCTGCTGGAAAACCTGCCCCACCCATACCCGCAATACCCGATTCCCGTATGATGTTTAATAGATCGGTTTTGTCCAGAGCCTCATAGTCGCCTATGCCTGAGTGTTCAATCCATTCGTCTTTGCCGTCGGGAGCGATAACAATGCAGGGCGCACTCATTCCGGAGGGATGGGGTATTATTCTGTCTTCGATATGCGTAACAGTCCCGGAGCTTGACGCGTGAATAGGGACGCTAACGAACCCTTTGGCAGCCGCTATTTTTTGACCTTTTAAGACTTTATCTCCGATTTTAACAATGGCTTTTGCGGGTGCGCCAAGGTGTTGTGACAAGGGGAAAATCAAAAGATCGGGTATTCCCGCATCCGAAATGGACTGATCATTAGATGAGTCTTTGTGTTGTTCAGGGTGAATTCCACCATGAAAATCCCATATTTTCCTCACGAGACTACCTCTTCACCGGCAATTCTATCAGTTGCGATTATTGTTTCCTCTGCGACGGGCAAGTTCCAGCTCCAGGATTGCAAAGTCGTCTTAACCGGGAGCATGTCAATACAATCGACAGGGCAGGGTTCCACGCAGAGATCGCATCCTGTGCACTCGCTCTCGATAACGGTATGCATTAGCTTTGCTGCCCCAAGAATGGCGTCGACGGGACAAGCTTGAATGCATTTGGTGCAGCCGATACATTCGTCTTCGCGAATATATGCGATCGTTTTGATCGCTTCTTCGCCGTGCTCTGCATCGAGAGGAATAACCTCCAGGTCTAACAAGTCAGCCAGGGCTTGAATTGTGCTTTCGCCGCCTGGTGGACACTTATTAATCGTCTCGCCGTTGGCAATGGCCTCGGCATAAGGACGACAACCTGGAAAGCTACACTGGCCGCATTGGGTTTGTGGTAACAGTGCTTCGATTTGATCGGCGATAGGATCGCCCTCCGTTTTAAACTTGATTGCAGCAAAGCCTAAAATAGCGCCAAACGGTAAGCCCAAAGCGAGCAACGCAGCTAAAGCGGCAAAAAACGGAAATTGTTGGATAAGTTCAAACATTATTGTGCTATACCAAACCCGCAAAGCCCATGAAGGCTAGGGACATTAAACCAGCTGTAATCATCCCTATGGCGGGGCCTTTGAAAGGGACCGGGATATCGGCAACTGCTAGACGTTCGCGCATAGCTGCAAACAAGACAAGAACTAACGAAAACCCAAGTGCTGCGCCAAAACCATAAAGCGCGGACTCCAAAAAACTGTGCTGCTTATTGATATTAAGCAACGCTACGCCTAGCACTGCACAATTGGTAGTGATTAGGGGCAAAAATACACCGAGGACTTTGTAGAGTAGGGGGCTGCTTTTCCGAACAACCATTTCAGTAAATTGAACAACCACGGCTATAACAAGTATAAACGAAATGGTTTTTAGATAGTCTAGCCCTAGTGGTATCAGTAGCCATTCGTAGGTGAGCCAGCTAACCATTGATGCAAGTGTTAGCACAAATGTCGTTGCGCTGGACATACCGATGGCTGTCTCCAATTTGTTGGAAACACCCATAAAAGGACATAAACCCAGGAATTGGACGAGTACAAAGTTGTTGACCAAAATTGCCCCAACCAGTAACAGTGAATAATCTGCTAGCATAGTTTGTCCTGTACCTATTGTGGTAAGTTAATGAAGCGCTGCTAACACGTTGTAATTAACCATGTGATTGTACTGTGCGCGGTTTTCTGGTTCGTCCTTTGAGTCGATTTTTTGTAGAATAAAATGTCTTCGCAATCCGAACTTTTAGCCAATTCAAGCAATTATATAGCCTTAATACTTCTTCCTTTAGTTAATTTCCATCCCAGCCCGGGCGCCTTTATCGGGTTCCAGTAACCAAATCTCTTTATCGCCAGGTCCTGCAGCCAGAACCATACCTTCGGACATGCCAAAGCGCATTTTTCTGGGTTCTAAATTTGCCACCATGACAGTTAGCTTTCCAACCAGTTGCGCAGGTGTATAAGCCGATTTAATGGCTGAAAAAACCTGTTTGTTGCCTTCTTCGCCGAGATTGAGGGTCAGCTTTAAAAGTTTGTCT
>JBLHNZ010000197.1:0-7193 GCA_047623245.1 Oceanicoccus sp.
ACCGCATTGCGCGAACAGCAAATTGAAAAAATTACGGGCCGAATGTCCAAGGACAATCGATTTGCCCTGCAAAAAAGCCTCATGCCGTTTGAGCTACCAGAAAAATATGCCGAAAAAAACCAAAGATACGGGGTCGACTACCAATGAGCGAGCAGATTCCTGTAAAAAACTTGAGCGACGACCGACCTGACAATGCTGATGGCGCACGAACGTTAACTCTGAATATTCTTCGCTACAATCCCCAACTTCCAAACAATCGTCCACAAATGGTCAGTTATCGCCTGCAAGAGGCTCAGGGAATGACCCTTTTTATTGCCCTCAACGAAATTCGTGAATTTCAGGATTCGTCATTATTGTTTGATTTTGTCTGCCGTGCCGGAATTTGTGGCTCCTGCAGTATGGTTATTAATGGTCGCCCGGGTTTAGCATGCCGCACACTGACCAGTCAAATCGAAAACTCAGAGATTACATTGCTACCTTTGCCCGGCTTTGAGCTCATTGGTGATCTGTCTGTCAATACCGGGAAATTCATGCGCGCTTTGAGTGAGCACATCGAAACCTGGGTTCACTCCGCCCCCGAAAACCTGCCTAGTATCAACGAACTCGAAGCTCCTATGGAGCCGGAGCTGGCAGAAGAAATTTACGAGCTTGATCGATGTATCGAATGCGGTTGCTGTATTGCGGCCTGCGGTACCAAATTGATGCGCGATGATTTTCTTGGCGCCGTGGCTTTTATGAAAGTCGCACGCTACCGCCTAGACAGTCGCGATCAAAGAAGCGACGGTCAATGGTATGGGATTATCGGCGATGACCAAGGCATTTTTGGCTGCATGAGCCTTCTTGGATGCGAAGAGGTCTGCCCGAAAGACCTGCCTCATCAAAGCCAAATCGCTTTTTTACGACGCAAGATGGTAATGGTATAAACAATGTCCTAAAAGCCTTTTTCAATGAGACACCTTGTATAGCGCTTGCTTCTGGCATTCTATAGCGCGCGCACCAGCGCAGAGAGCTTAGGAATAAAGACTTCCGATAAGAGCTTGCCAAAGTACAAATTTCAACTAAGCTCCTATATTGAATTTGGCCCTGTTGTATTCCAAGTAGTAGTAATGCACAAACTGTAATGACCAATCAACTAGCAGGTAATCCCGAAGATAATGATGCCTCGATAGTATCTAATTCAAGCTACTCTCCTTATAATAGACTCGATTTTGTCCCAGTCCAAATAACGATAACACCTGAGCTACCATGACGAAGAAACCAGCAGAAAATACCGAGGGTAACGATGCCTCGGTAGCGTCTAATTCAAACGAAAATACGACGGTGCTGCTCACAGAGAGTAATGATGCTGAGGCAGCATTATCGCCTGCAGCGCCATCGCAGGATAATGACAGCACCGTCATCACCAGTCTGGAGGCACCTAACAAGAGCAGTCAACTCGACAATGCCGAGGACGATGATGCCACGGTAGTCTCTACATCAATCAAAAAAACTGCTGCTGCACCAGCGAACAGTGTTAATGAGGCAGCGTTGCCGCCTGCAACGCCGACACCCGATAATGACAGCACCGTCATCACCATTCGGCAACCACCTCTCCAGAGCAGTCAACTGAGCGATGCCGAGGACAACGATGCAACGGTAGTCTCTACACCAAATAGAAAAACGACTTCTGTTCTCCCAGAGAGCAGTAATGTCGAAACATTATTATCAACTGAATCGCTACCACCTGAAACGTTATCACGCGAAACGCCGTCACCGGAAATGCCGTCACCGGAAATGCCATTACCCGATAATGACAGTACCGTGCTCACCAGCCCGCGGCAAGAAAACCAATCTAGTCAAGTTAATACTCACACACAGGCTGATTCTACTCACACTTATACCGAAACCAAAAACCCGTTAACCAATACTTTTCACAAACCCTTTGTTCTTGGGGGTGAAGCCATTAAAGATCGCTTTATCATAAAAAAAGTGCTAGGACAGGGCGGTATGGGAATGGTCTGTCAGGCTTTGGATTTACGTAGAGTTGAAGCTGATGACGAAGAGCCTTACATAGCTATCAAACTGTTAAGTGATGCTTTCCAGCAGCATGCCAGCGCGTTTAAATCTTTGCAGCGTGAAACTAAAAAAACTCAGGCTTTAGCACACCCTAACATTATCACCGTTTACGACTTTGATCGCGACGGCGATACTATATTTATGACCATGGAAGAGCTGGATGGCTATCCTCTGGACGCAGTCATTAAAGGCTCGACTGACGTTGAACTGAATCCGAAATCGGCATTGAAAATTGTCAGAGAAATTGCGTTGGCGCTCGAGTACGCCCATTCCAAAGGCATTATCCATTCTGACTTAAAACCCGGTAATATTTTTTATACGAAAACCGGACAGACCAAGGTTTTGGACTTCGGTATTGCCCGTGCACTCAATAGTGAATTGTACAAGGACAATTTCGATGCCGGCGACTTAAATGCGCTAACACCTAAGTACGCCAGTCTGGAAATGTTTGAACATGCCGACCCCGATCCCAGAGACGACATTTATGCATTGGGGGTCATTGCGGGTCAACTCTTAGGTGGTGAACACCCTTATCGCGGTAAGACTGCAGTTGAGGTTCGTGATGGCGATCTCAAACCGGTGTTTAGTAAGAACTTGGGCAGTCTTTACAAAAAGGCGATTGTCAAAGCTGTCGCATTAAACCGAGAAGACCGCACACAATCGGCGAGCAAGTTTTTATCTAGCCTGAATTGGGCGGAAAAAGGTGCCCGACGGGTAATGATTGCCGTTATCGTGGTCATTTTGTTGGCGATAGGCAATGCGTTCCTCATAGACTCTGTTGATACTTCAGTCCCGTTGTCCGATCTACCGGCTGCGGACCAGCAAGTTGTATTGAAAAATATTGAAGAGGCTGATACAGCGCTAAAATTCCAGGATTATAACGGAGCTTTAGTTTACCTCGATCGAGCCTACCAGTTGCATCCCAGCAACGCTGACGTGGAAGATCGCAGCGAACAAATAATTACTGTTTTGAAAGAGCAGCTCGAAGATAAAAAAGACGATGCTGACTATCGCCAATTTATGCTCAAGCAAATCGTAGAAGTTGGAAAATATGACTTCATGGCAAGAAACGAACAATACCAAGCATTACAGAAACGACTGCAATAAAACAGCAGAAACTTAAATCAGCGGATAGATCTATAACATTGTTCCAGGCCTAAGGGGGCTTTATTGTGTTGAATAAACAGAATACTTTTCGTTCACTCGCGACAGTAGCGATTGTGGCCAGCCTAATGGGCTGTTCTACTAATGAGTCCGCACCGTCTGGGGAATTGGCAAGCGCAAACAATTCGACAACGACGCAAGCAACAGATCACGCCAGCCGTATAGCCGAACTGCAGGTGGTCGATTGTCTGCTGCCAGGGCAGATGCGAATGTTAGGTAATCGTAGTTATATGACGCCCCGCAGGCCAGCCGTGCTTTCGGCCGCAGAGTGCCAAACTCGCGGCGGTGAATATGTTGCTTATGACCGCGCCGATTTTAAAACCTCGCTGCAAGTATGGATGCCGACAGCAGAGCTGGGAGATGCAGACGCTCAGGCCAGTGTCGGTGAAATATTCGAAAAAGGAGCGGGCGGTAACCCCAACTATGAAGCCGCTATTATTTGGTATAACAAGGCCGCAGAGCAAGGTAACAAACGCGCGCAATTTAATCTCGGTACTTTGTATGAGCAAGGCCTGGGTGTAGAAAAAGATGCCATTGCTGCGCTGGGCTGGTATCGCAAGGCCTGGGGTCTTCCGGAAGACAGCATCGTTTTTCAATCTGCAGTTGATCAGCAACAGAAGAGCGTATTAGCAACCCTGAACAAAGAGATAAGAAAAAAAGACTTGCAAGTTAGCATCATGAACAAGCAAATTGCCAGTCTCAGCAATGAGTTAAAAAACCAGAGTAACACCGACCTGTTGCTGCAAATGGATGAGATGAAAACGCTGATTGCTGAACTGGAAGCAGAAAGCAACATAGCAAAAGAACAGAAAGTCACAATTGAACAGCGATCTGACGGTTTAAAGTTAAGAGCCTCCAATGCCGTGGCTGAGGCCTCAAGCTTCGAAAGTTCCGGCGACGACGTTAAAAGCGACGACATTAATTTTGGAAAATACTACGCTCTGGTTATTGCCAATCAGAACTACGATAAAATCAATGATCTCGATACGCCTGTCAACGATATCAATGTTGTCGCTGACCTGCTTACCAATCGTTATGGCTTTAATGTAAAGAAAGTCATTAACGCTAACGATATTGCAGTGATGGAAGCGATCAATAATATCAGTGATCAATTAACCGAAGACGACAACCTACTGATTTATTATGCTGGCCACGGCGCACGATTACAGTCGGGGGCCACGGAATCAGGTTACTGGTTGCCAACCAATGCTGAAGCCTCACCGCGAGATACCTACTGGGTAGCGAATGAATTTGTTACCCGTCATCTTTCTCGATTTAAAGCCCGCCGCGTATTGGTTGTGGCCGACTCCTGTTACTCCGGATTGTTATCCAGTGCTCCAGGGTTTTTGATGATGGGAGAAGACGGTAAGTACAGTAAAGATTACATCAAGTATAAAGCTTCTAAACGCTCTCGCTTACTATTAACGTCAGGAGGCGATCAACCCATTCTCGACGGTGTCGGTGGCAGCAATTCGGTGTTCACAAGAGCCTTTGTTGATGTTCTGCAGAGTAATAATGAAATATTGACTGGCCCTCAGCTCTTTATGGAAGTAAGAAAGCGGGTAGTCGCTGCGGCCAAAGCGGTCAATTTCGAACAAAACCCGGAATATAAAACAATAAAAGGTGCGGGCCATGAAGTGGGAGACTTTTTCTTTGTCCCACATTCAAAGTCGTAAGTTAGCTGCAAGAAACTAATTTAAATTTGTCCAAGACACGTGAGATGTTCAACTTTAAGTAAGTTGAACAGGGAGTTTTAATGAAAAACATTTCGAACAATAACCGAGCCTCGATACTGCTTAGCGCGTCTCTCGCGATGGCCTCAACGACGGGCCACACCGACCTGCTGACCTTTCAAGGGCAATACCAGTCTGAATTGGAAGAACGTGCTGCGACGTCAAATCAAGCCGCCTACAATCAGCTAAAAGCTCAAGGTTGTCAGGATACCGATCGTGCAGCCACTGCAAGCTGCAGTGGCACGGTATTTATCGTCTGGAATAATGTACGTGAATTGGTCCATACCGCCAATGAACTATCCAACAATGGTCCGACACAATTTAGCCTGGACTCTGACCTTCAAGGTTTGGGTTTTGCGTTACGCTGGACAGCCGGTGAGGAATTTTCGAGTGAGGAATCTCTGGCCGACAGTTTTGTCAGTGGTCAGCTTTCCAGTTTAGCCTCTCGAGTTACCGCTCTGCGCAGTGGTGCACGCGGTTTTAATATTGCAGGGTTTGCACCTGATCGTAACGGTGATCTGGCACACAACGGCGAAACTTCACCACAGCAACCCGGTTTTTCAGGCCTTAACTCTGGCGACGATACTACTGAAGCATGGTCGAGACTGGGCGGCTTTATTAATGGCAGTTATACCTATGGCGACCAGGCCTCCACTGAACGAGAGGATGCTTTTGATTTCAATGGTGCGGAGCTTAGTGCCGGCATCGACTATCGCCTTGACGACCACTGGGTAGCAGGGTTTATTTTTGGTTATCAGCAGCAAGAAATCGATTTTGATTCGCAGCAAAGTATTGTTGATGGCGGCGTCAAAATGGATGGGCTATCGATTATGCCCTTTGTGCTTTATCAATCCGATGATTGGTATTACAGCTTGTCTGTCGGCTATCAACAAGGAGATTTTGAAACAGAGCGCAGCATTCGTTACCCATCCATTAACCCGAATGTAGACAACACTGACACCGTCGCCATTAGTGACAATGGTTCAGACACTTTGTCTGCTAATCTGGCTGCGGGATACACCTTTCGTATTTCCGAAAATTTTGTCATCGAGCCCTCTATAACACTCAACTACCAAGATGTATCCATCGATCAATATCGGGAGGAAGATATTAATAATGACGGCTTTGGCTTTATTGTCGATGAGCAGAAAATCAAATCCATGGAGTCTGTGGCAGGCTTAAAAATGCAATATTTTTTCAGCAGCGACTATGGCGTATTCATGCCCTATATTGATCTACAGTTCTATTCGCAACATGAAAATGACGAACGTTTTATCGATGCGGTTTATGTCAATGCATCCGAACAAATTACCGATGATGCGCGTTTTTCGTTACCCACTAATAGCTCAGACAGTAAATATCAAATAATTGGTGTCGGTGTTGCTGCGGTCTTACGAGGCGCACGGCAAGAAACTTTTGGTGCGGCTGCCGGTGGTGGCATCCAGGTTTTTGTCAATTATCGTGAGTTACAGGGTGTTGATAATTACAATCAGAGAATCATTTCGGGAGGTTTGCGCTATGAATTTTAATAATACTGAAACTTTATTAAAATCGACGGCAGCAGCCGTATTTTTCGCCTTTCTGACAGCCTGTGGCGGTGGCGGAAGTGGTGGTGGCGATGTAGGCTATCAAGATGACGATCTGCCCCCTGTAGCAAATGCCGCGGTGATTGGGCTTGGCGAAAGCGTTAGTACATCAACAAAATCCTTTGCTGTCCGTGCTAATAGTGAAGTCGTGCTAACGGGTAAAGACAGTTTCAGTGAATACGCGCCGATACTGAAATATTTGTGGAAGCAAACTGGCTCGGGACCCTCCGTTAAGTTAATAGAACGCACGACTAATGCCGTGTTATTTACAGTCCCTAATGTGGGTGTCGATACTGAACTTAACTTTCAACTAACGGTGACTGATGCCAATGGCAAAACTGATACCGATGAGCTCTCTATAGCGATAAAAGCGGTCAACGATGCGGGTCATTTTTTGTCTGACCCTTCGTCGCCCGACAAACAACTCAGTATTCTTGCAGCCCTACAGGGCGGTGAAACTACCGGCAGTAGCAGTCAGCCTTTTGAACTGGAAGTTATAACCACTGCACATTGGCGTAATAGACTGGGTGAAATGGATCAGTTAGTGGTTAAAACAGAAACTATCAGCAGCGCCTTTGATAGCAACTTTAGTCCAGCACTAAACTATGACCCTTTAACCGAATCTGCAAATCCGACCGTGGTTATTGAACTCTAT
>JBLHNZ010000198.1:0-7189 GCA_047623245.1 Oceanicoccus sp.
CCGGCTGCAACACCGCATCGGCTGTTGGTCCTACTCCCGGCTGCAACACCGCATCGGCTGTTGGTCCTACTCCCGGCTGCAACACCGCATCGGCTGTTGGTCCTACTCCCGGCTGCAACACCGCATCTGCTGTTGGCTCTACCCCCGGCTGTAGAATCGAATCGGCTGTTGGCCCTACGCCCGGCTGTAGCATCGAATCGGCTGTTGGCCCTACACCCGGTTGTGGTTGCGCTGCAGCGTAATCAAGCGAAAACAACGTAAGGAGCAATATAAACAAGCTCTTAGTACGCATGATAAACCTCCTCAAATAGATAAAATTGCATAGATTGAAATACTATCTTCTCTAAATTTTAATTCAACGAACAGAACCGTTTATTGCGGAACAATTCACAGATTCTTATGCAATATGTGAATTGGGAGAAAAAAGATACCTGCGGTATGCGAAAAAGGGTTAAAAATCGCCCCTAAACACGCATTTGTATTTCTGTAAGTTGATACGGCCTACACTTCCCTATTATGAAAATATAGTACATTTTCATAAAACACGATAGATTGTTGTTTGCCACTGCTCGCTATAATAGATCTATTATATGCTTAGCAGCACGATAAGGAGTCATTTCGGCGGTTAGAACTTTTTCTTCAAGCTCAGGTATCTGACGTTTTATCTCTCGATTTTGCAATAACTTTAACTCCAGCATTTCAAACAGCAGTTTTCTCATCCAATTTTTGTTCTGGATGGAGCGATTGTTCGACAAAAAGCCATTTTTGAAAGCTTCGGCTCTAAAGCTCGAAATCATTTCCCATATCTTCTCGATATTTTCGTTATTCCGAGCAGAGCATGTCATCACTTTCGGCGACCAAAACGAGTGAGGGCTTAATAAATGAAATGCGCTTTCGTAAGATTGTTTCGTTTGGTTTGCCATATTAATCGAATCACCGTCAGCTTTGTTGACCACCAGTGCATCGGCTAACTCCATAATGCCTTTCTTTATTCCCTGCAATTCATCGCCTGCGTTTGGGAGCATCAAAACCATAAAAAAGTCGACCATACTTGCCACTTCATACTCACTTTGCCCGACGCCAACGGTTTCTACTAAAACAACATCGTACCCCGCTGCTTCACAGAGAAGCATTGTTTCCCGCGTCTTGTTGGCAACTCCTCCAAGAGCGCCTTCCGAAGGCGAAGGACGTATAAAGGCGTTATCTGTTCGCGAGAGCTCTTCCATTCGAGTTTTATCCCCAAGGATGGAACCTCCTGCTATGGGAGAGCTTGGATCCACAGCAAGGACCGCGACTTTTTTCCCAAGAGAGATAAGATGCAGTCCGAATGTTTCGATAAAAGTCGACTTCCCTACACCCGGAATTCCGGTTATCCCGATGCGAATACTCTTACCGGTATTAGGTAGGATTGCCTCCAGTACCGATTGTGACTCTTCTCTGTGAGAATCGAGTTTACTTTCGACCAAGGTGATGGCTTTTGCTAAGGTACGGCGCTCGCCGTTTAACAGTTTGGTAATATCAATCGCGGGCATAGAGTTTTCAATTTACTCGGTCTGGACACTTTAGCGCGTGTGGTTAACCTTGTGCTATATAGACTGCATGGGCAAGTCAAAAACACCCACTCCGGCCTTAACGATGCTATTGCAACGAGTACTTTCGACGGCAAACATCCTCAAACCGAAAAGCACTCACGAATATTCATCGCCACCTAACTCGTAACAAGGACCTTACGCGCAACTATCATTTATAGCCGTCAATACATCTCGTGCGGCAAGAGGAATCTTCGTACCGGGACCGAATATCCCCTTGACTCCGGCTTCATACAAGAAATCATAATCTTGCTTTGGGATAACTCCACCGGCAATAACGACAATATCATTAGCGCCTTGCTCACTTAGCGCCTTAAGTAATGCAGGTATTAACGTCTTATGTCCAGCCGCCTGAGAAGAGACCCCAACCACGTGGACGTCGTTTTCAATGGCTTGCTTTGCGACTTCATCAGGCGTTGAGAACATCGGAGACAAGTCGATATCAAATCCCACATCTGCGAAGGCTGTGGCAATAACCTTGGCCCCCCGATCATGTCCATCTTGCCCCATTTTGCAGACAAGCATCCGCGGACGACGGCCATTGTTCTCGACAAAGGTCTCTATATCGCTACTAATGCTTTGCCAATTTTCATCATCTTTGTACACGGCCCCATAGACACCTGAAACGGTTTGGGAGTTGGCCGTATATCTGCCAAACACCCGCTCCATCGCGTAAGAAATTTCGCCAACCGTTGCCCTCGCTCGAGTCGCTTTTATGGCAAGATCAAGTAAATTGCCTTCGCCACCATTAGCACATTCATACAATGCTGCAAGCGCGTCATCAACTGCATCTTCATTTCGCGTCGAGCGTATTGCCTTCAGCCGTTCAATTTGAGAACTGCGTACAGCGTCATTATCAATATCTAGAATTTCGACTTCGTCTTGCTTCTCACTGGTGTATTTGTTCACACCGACAATGACATCATCACCACGGTCAATTCGCGCCTGCTTCTTGGCCGCTGACTCTTCGATTCTCAGCTTCGGAATTCCGGTTTCTATCGCTTTCGCCATCCCGCCCTTTTCTTCAACTTCGGCAATGAGTGTTCTCGCCTTATCTGCAATTTCGCTCGTGAGACTTTCCATCATATAGGAGCCGCCCCAAGGATCGATGACTTTTGTGATCCCCGTTTCTTCCTGAATAATCAACTGGGTATTACGCGCAATCTTTGAAGAAAATTCGGTCGGTAGCGCAATTGCCTCGTCTAACGCATTAGTGTGTAAAGACTGAGTGCCTCCGAAAACAGATGCCATGGCTTCAATAGTAGTCCTCACCACATTATTGTATGGATCCTGCTCAGTGAGCGACCACCCTGACGTTTGACTGTGAGTCCTAAGCATTGATGACTTTGGGTTTTTTGGATTAAATTCATGTACGATTTCGGCCCACAATAAGCGCGCCGCTCGCAGTTTTGCTATTTCCATATAGAAGTTCATACCGATGCCCCAGAAAAACGACAGACGCGGCGCGAACTTGTCGATATCTAATCCAGCGGATATAGCTGTACGTATGTATTCTTTTCCGTCGGCAAGCGTGTATGCCAATTCTAAAGAAGCGTCTGCTCCTGCTTCTTGTATGTGATACCCCGAGATTGAAATCGTATTAAACTTTGGCATATGCTCAGTAGCATAAGAAATAATATCACCGATAATTTTCATTGAAGGTGCCGGTGGATAAATATACGTGTTGCGAACCATAAACTCTTTCAAGATGTCGTTCTGAATCGTGCCAGCGAGCTGGGCATGACTAACACCTTGCTCTTCTGCAGCAACGATGTAACCGGCAAGTACAGGAAGCACAGCGCCATTCATCGTCATAGAAACCGAAACTTTATCTAGAGGAATACCATCAAACAATAGCTTCATATCTTCTATCGAATCAATAGCTACACCAGCCTTTCCGACGTCACCGGTCACCCGTGGATGATCCGAATCGTAACCCCTATGCGTCGCGAGATCGAAAGCAACAGAAACACCCTGTGCACCTGAAGCCAATGCGTTACGATAAAAGGCGTTCGACTCTTCTGCCGTAGAAAAACCGGCATACTGACGAATAGTCCAAGGCCTACCGGCATACATGGTAGCTTGAGGTCCCCTTATATAGGGAGCCATTCCGGGCATAGTGTCAGTAAACTTCAAATCTGCAGTGTCTTGCTGCGTATAGAGACATTTAATGTCAATACCTTCTGCTGTATTCCAGGTAAGGGAATCTGGGCTTGTACCTTTCATTTGTTGCGTTGCAAATTCCCGCCACTGATCGACACTCACTTGCTCTGGCTTGTAATCAGACATTATAAAAACCTATCGTTAATTCGGGACCGCATCTCAGTTGAGAAACTCTCTTTCTTATGAAGGTGCTGCAATTTCAAAAAATTTGAGACTTTACCTAATGTTCGTTAGACGGTTGATTCAATTCGATCAGAACGCCGTCACATGATTTGGGATGGATAAATATAACCATGGAATCGTGTGCACCTTTTGAAGGAGCTTCCGACAGAAACTGGTAACCTTTCCCCTTCAGCATCGCTACATCTGCATCGATATCATCAGACCTGAAACACAAATGATGTATCCCTCCTCCTTTTTTCTCTAAGTACCCGGCAATGGGGCCTTCGCCATTTAGAGGATGTACTAATTCAATACTCGTAGGAGGTAGTGGAAAAAAAGCTGTCGACGTTTTTGCTGACTCAACGTGCTCTATCCCTTCGAATTCCAATCCGAAATCTTCCATAAATCTCTTGATACTGGCGTCCAAATCCGGCACAGCTATCGCTATATGGTCCAATGCAGTTATCATAAATACTCCACAATTAAATACTTAGTTCAAAATCGCTCGTAGCTCAAATCATGCCAAAAACTTAATTAATATATCCCAAAAATTTTTCAGTAAAGTGATGTTTGCGTTTTTTAATCTCTTCTGAAGTTTCGGTTACGACAATTTCATCTGCTTCAATTTTGAAAATCGGTTGACCTTTTTTCACGATCACTCCGTCCCCACCAATCAATATTTTTTTAACAGTTCCAGAGAAAGGTGCGTAAACCTTATTAAACATTTTCATCACCTCAATAATATACAAAGGATCACCTTTATTAAAATGGGCTCCTTCCTGTAAAAAAACATCCATTCCAGGCGCCTCGCGGGGATAAAACATTCCACCGCTTTCAGAGAGCACTTCATCGGATGCTGCAACAGGTGGTGGCGCAAGTACCTTAGCCATTTTTTCCTGAAATGTTCGTTCTGACAACGAGTATGGAATAGAAATACTTAAATCATCGTTTACTCGTAATTCAAAAAAACCTGTTTGTTCTGCCAAAAAAGGCAGCACAGAGAGCAGCTCTGTTCCGGCTTGATAACCCAAGTGGGCAGATTGAACAGTTAGCCATTTTTCATCCGAAAAACCTTCGGGAGCATCTTCGGCGATAGCAGCATCAATTTCCGAAAAACTGAATAAACCGAGACTCTGTTTTAGACTGTCGTAAAAACTGTTAGCTGTCTGCAACAATTCGTTGTCGTGTTTCCAAATCATGTTTGCGGCCGGTTTTCCGGCAATATAGTTCATGTTGAGGAACCGATAAAGATCTGCCAAGACCTCGATAGGGTTCTTCAACCACTGAAACTTCCCTTTCCCTTTGCGAAAACTATTGCGATTTAAGCTTAACCAACCGGACAATTGATGAGGATTATTAAACAATGCCTCCAAGGGGCGCAATATCAAACCGGCTTTACGATCCAATACTTTAACAAATGCTAATTTCGAGTCTCCCGCATGATCAATGTATTTTCCTCGAATTTGGTGATAAGACAATTTCAGGTCAATATCGTTAGAACAATTTTTTAGATGTCCAACAGCGGTCAAATATGGGACGATAAAACGCGTGCTAGGACGGGCATTAATATTCTGGCCAATCATCCAATTAATCAATCCGTAGTGAAAATCGAGATTGGTCGAAAGATCTTTTCCTCGTAAATTAGTTGTGCGAATCACCTCAGAAAGTTTTAGAAAGCTCTCTAATCGTGTGTTGCCTACTGTCAACAACAAAGCAATATTAGAGTCGTAAGCGCCTGCCAAATGATATTTCATGAACACATCGGTATCAGGGTTACGCATACAAATACCCTGGTCGTCGCGCACTTCACCTTCCGTACAATTCGACCAGCGCTCTATAACTCCACCGGCATGTGGTTGAAGCGCTTGATTTGTAGCGTTTAGTCGAGCTTCCACCGAGGCAGGTTCCCGCACCAGGCGTGTCGGCTTGGGGAGCTCTAATTTATGTCGCGCCAACAAAACCATCACCTCTACAAGCGAGTCGGCAATAAAAAACTCTGACGGGTTTTGTGGATTGGAAAATTGTAACTTGTAACACAACTCTGTAACTCTGTGCTCAACCTGAATACGCGTATTCATTTCCATAAAGAAATGATTATCACCATCGACGATACACTCGAAAGTTGAAACCGAATCTAACCCCACAGCCAATCCAAACCGAGACGCTTCCTCTTCCATTTTTTCAAGGATCACCAGATCTTTTCGTAGAGTCTCAAGCTCGGCGTCTTTGCCTTCTTTTTCAGCTTTTTGAATTGCACCAAGTAACTCTTCCGTGGTGACCGATATCTCTAAAAGTTTCTGTTCATGCATTTGGAGTGAACAGTCGCGCCCACCCATCGTAATACACCACTCTCCGTTCCCTACAACCTGTATTTCCTGGTGTCGGGTTGACTCTATATTTAACTCAGCTAAGACATTTTTGTTGTCGCCGACGCCGTTACATTTCACTTCATTAAGGATTTCGAGCACAAGCTCAGGTACTTTGCTTACCGCAGATTTAATTTTTTCTTCCGCTGAGCCTTTGTAGTCGTCCGGCGCCTGCAGAATACGCTGTCCTTTCCCTCCACCGCCCGATATCGCCTTTAATCGAATTCGGTTACTGGGCCACCCTTCATATAATTCAGCGACCTTTCCGGCGAGTACAAGCCCTAATTCTTCGATGGTAAATAGATCAATACCTTTATCCAAGGAAGCGTTTAAAACAGCCTCGGCCTTATGTTCTAAACTCGTTTCCACACTTGCGAAAAGTGATTCATCGACGTCGAGCCCTTTGTCTTTGCAGACTTGCGAAAGAGACGTCAGGTCCGGGTATTTCGATAGAACTGTCAACGTTGTCGCGTTATCAATGCCTGGTGTCACACTTACGCCAACCTTTAGCGCAGTGCGTTTGGCCTCATCTTTAAGCCCTGCATCGTGAACTGTTTTGGAACAAGGCCCGATGAAATTCAACCCAGCCTGTTCCATTGACCGAACCATTTCTTCGTCTTCAGCCATAAAGCCGTAACCCGTGAAAATGGAGTTATAACCGTTATCATTGGCGATTTGGATTATCTGCTGAATTCGCTGCTTGCGCTCTTCCTTATCGGCTCCCGAGTAGTCTGGCACGCGATGAACACGCCCAGGGTCTGTCAGTTTGCGCAGCTCAGGCGCCAAAGCATTGGTATATGTAATAGAGTCTTTTTCAGATAGTAAAATACCATAGCTATCTATACCCATCTCATCAAAGACATCCATTGCTTCTTTGCGAATAGGTCCGCGACAAATAATCAATGGCTT
>JBLHNZ010000199.1:0-7166 GCA_047623245.1 Oceanicoccus sp.
TCACCTCAAATAGTAGATCGACAGACGAGGTATAGGGCTTTAAGACAGATACGGCGATAGAAACTGAACCGCGAGCAGTGAACTTGATAGCATTACCCACCAGATTAATAATTATCTGTCGTAATCGTCCAGGATCGCCGATTAACTTTGAAGGTGTTGCAGCAGAGATACTGGAGTAAAACTTCAAATTCTTTTTTTGTGCTGAATGCTCAAGTAATAATTTTACGTCCTCGATATTTTCCGTTAGATCAAAGTAGCTTTTTTCAATATGGAAATGCCCGGACTCAATTTTAGAAATGTCTAGAACATCATTTATAATACCCATTAAAGACTGTGCAGAACTGTTTATCGTTTCATGGTATTGCCGTTGTTTGTCTGTGGTTGGCATTTTTAACAGCAGCGCTGTCAGCCCCAGAATTCCGTTCATAGGTGTGCGAATTTCGTGACTCATATTCGCCAAAAATATAGATTTTGCTTCGGTTGCCAGCTCCAACTTATCTACGAATTCTTCCAGCTTTTGATCTCGGCTCTCAATTTGCTGCAACATTATATTGAAACTGGAGCCCAATACCCCGATTTCATCTGGGCCACCATATTCGCTGCGTCTGGAGTAATCACCGCTTTCAGCGACCTCCAGCATCGCTTTCGAAAAATTGCTAATAGGCGTTGTCACCGACCTCTGCAGCCAGCGCGATAAACCGTAAGCGAGAAAAAAAGCGAGAAGCAGAAAAATGATAATTGACAGACCAAACTGGTAAATACTACTAGCCAGTGGAGCTAGATCAACGTTAATACTAATAACACCCAACATTTCACCACTTACTTTAAGCGGCGCCGACAGCTCGAGGTATGAGGATCTAAATTGCGCTACGTAACTTGACGTGCCGAAGGCATCGATCTTTGAGCGATTGAACTGTCCTTCATTAGCTTGTATTTCATTCAAAAGAGCTTTGTGTTGAGGCCGAGAGCTGTAATAAGCTGCAAAAATTTCTCCGTCTCGCGCACGGATGCTACCAGCGGCTATATCTGTTCTAACAGCAAGCGCTGACAGAATTTCTTTCGCTGCATCGGGATCCTGAAAAGCAAGCGCGGCACCAGAATTAATCCCGATAACTTTAGCCAATATTGATGTAGACTCGACAATCGCATTTCGCTCAGATACGTAATCACTTGCTATTAAAACCACAGCAGCAAAGGTCAAAACGATAGCGCTTGTCGCAGTAGACATCAAAATGATTTTCTTCTTTATAGAAGATTTATTTAACCAATTTATCATCGCGCCTCCTGCTGGTTGGATGCCGCTACAACAACTGACAAATTTAACAACTTTGAACTCACTTTGAAGCCACGCTTTTTCAGTGTTTCAATATTTATTAAAACTTTTACTTTGTTCCCTTCGCGAAGTAATTCAATCATACCGCCTGATTCAGCGAATCCTCTAACGTCGCTAACGGTAAGGATTTCCTCTGTTTGAGTTTTGGCGATAACAGCTTGATCAACGCCTACATTCGTATCGCCGACAAATATATATTGACATCGGGACACCTGATCTAGATCTGTCATCATACCGACATTCACTTTTGTACTAGCAGCCTTTGGGCTTGCCAATATCAAAACTAACGATTTTGTGACTGGACCCTCGTCTATAGTACATAACTCAATGGGTAGACTATTCGCTCCACTACCATCGTTGGGCCAGCTGATAAAGTGAAGAAAATAGTAAAGGAAAGCGGCTTTAACATCCGCCTCGTTGAAAGTATCAGCCTTTGCTTCCGGCAACCCACCAATACATAAACACAAAATAAATCCTATCGCAGTTCGACACAGGCGTTTGTATAGCTGTGTGAGTCTACTTTTCAATCCAGTACATTTTGGCTGTACTCTGGAACTTCCATTTAACATCAAAGTTAGCTCAATCTAATTTTCTAACAGAAAGTAAAGTAATCGTGTGCAAGATATCTGGTATTGAGCCGCGACTGTGTATAGAGTCAGGTTATGTATCGTGAATATTCACAATTTTGACAATCTGGCTTAACAAAAAATAATGAGCAGAAAGGCAACTCAATAGGGACGTCCTACTAAGACTACCACTCTGGGACGGTAAGTAAATGACTTCATTCCTGTCCTTTGAAAAAAATTGACAATAAGTCAAATGTTTTTCAACCTCGCGTTTCTGACTGGTAGGAATCTCGTCTAACTTGCTTCCTCTACAACTCTAAACAGTATTTCATCAAAAAGTACATCAGCACCCAAATAAATTTTCACGTCATTACGACTTAAACTGACATAGTAGCATTAACCAGGGGCCGCACGCTCGAAATAGTGCTCGGCCAAAAAAGGCACGGTGTTAAACACCTCGCTTAATAGATAACCCAATAACTATTAGAGTAGATGAGTATTTTAGTTTAGGGTTACCTAAGTATATAGCATTCGTTATTGATGTTTTTTTATGATTTTTTGTGGTCTCTGCCATGAAGGCCAACTAACTTAAAGAGTGGATAAGGTTATTTTCTCGTGCTCTTAGCAGCCCTTCTCCGGTCATTTTCTAGCATTTTGTCCTTTTCTCTGACTTCGTCCTGCTCTTTGACTTTTTTCAATATAGTAGACTGCCAGTCTAGTCCTGCCCCATCGGGCTCGATTCACGTGACACAATCAATTTCCTTAAACCAATTATTTGGCAAAGAAACTTGACTTAGAGCGCACTCTAACCGACATAATCTAACACTGTCGCAAACGCTGGCAGGCCACATCCAAATGTCCAGCCTAAAAAACACGAGGAAAAGGCAATGAACCTAACTGTAAACGACATCGATTATAACGTAGATGTTGAAGATGATACCCCCCTTCTGTGGGTTTTGAGAGACTCTCTAGGTTTAAAAGGAACCAAATTTGGATGCGGTATCGCCCAATGCGGCGCGTGTTCAGTGACAGTCGACGGCGTGTTACAGCGAAGCTGCGTCATTCCAATAGCCACCGTGGAGGGAAGCCACATTCGAACCATTGAGGGCTTATCCGATGACAACAGCCATCCAGTGCAGCAAGCATGGATAGAAGAAGATGTACCTCAATGTGGCTATTGCCAGTCCGGACAAGTGATGGCTGCTACGGCTTTACTAGCACAAACGCCAAAGCCCAGCGACGAACAAATTGACCGAGCTATGACTAATATTTGTAGATGCGGCAGTTATTCCAGAATACGAAGAGCCATTCATCGCGCCGCAGATTCAATATAAACGGGATACTCACGTCATGACAAAGACTCTAAAAAGAAGACACTTCATAAAAACGGTAACACTTGCGGGCGGAGGCTTAGCTTTGGGTATTAATCTACCCGGGTGCGCCATACAGCCCAACATTGCGGGCAAAAATGATTCTTCCTCAGATCGTGGTCAAACCAGTAGTCCTGTCTCTGCTTGGCTAACCATCGACAGCGACGGGTTAATTACCATCAAAGTACCGTCTTCTGAAATGGGACAGGGAGTCCATACGTCATTGCCAATGATCATTGCCGATGAACTTGACGCCGATTGGACACAAGTGCGCTCGGAAACAGCCCCGGTCAACGCGGCGTTTGTCAATCCTATTACCGGAGGACGAGGTACTGGCGGCAGCTCCGCCGTGCGCCGGTGGTGGCCTAGTATAGCCAAAGCTGGCGCCGCAGCGCGCGAAATGCTCGTCGCGGCCGCTGCGCAGCTATGGGATGTGCCACTTTCGGAGTTGACCACATCCAACAGTGAAGTTTTTCACAGGGTGAGCAATCGAAAAGTAAGCTATGGGGCGCTTGCTGAAGCAGCCGGGGAATTTACACCCCCCATCGACCCAAAGATCAAGGCGTCGTCTGAGTACACTATTATTGGCAAATCCAAAAGACGCCTGGACACACCCTCTAAGGTAAATGGTACAGCCCTGTTTGGTATCGATATAGAAGTGCCGGGAATGTTATACGCTACGATCGCCGCGTCCCCAAATTTTGTCGGTAGCTTGACAAGTATGGACGAAAACGCTGCCAAGGCTACCAAAGGCGTGCAGTACATTGTCAGTTTACCGGCCGCTGCTCAAGTGGCAGCGAACATCCAAAGTATTGTCGCGATGCCAGATGCTGTTGCCGTCGTTGCAGACAACTATTGGCAAGCGAAAAAAGGCCTTCAAGCCCTGAATCCACAGTTTGATGATGGAGGAGTCAAAAGTATAAGTGATGCATCTCTGCACCATGATTTGATTCAGGCTTTAAATGAACCAGGTATCACGGTACGTCGCGACGGAGATATGGAAACAGGGTTTGCGAATGCCTCGCAAATAGTCGAAGTCGATTTTTCGGTTCCTTTTCTCGCTCATCTCACCATGGAACCAATGAATTGCACCGCCCACTACAAGATGGAAAATGAAGTGGAAAGTCTCGAGATCTGGGCACCGACGCAGGGTGAATCACACGCCCTCAATATTCTGCAAAAAGGCCTTGGTTTAACTCCGCCTCAAATTACCTTGCATACAACACTCATGGGTGGTGGCTTTGGTCGTCGCTATGAAGCCGACTTTATATTGCAGGCAGCTCTCATATCAAAGTCTGTAGGGAAACCCGTTAAAATGTTATGGTCCAGAGAAGAAGACCTACAACATGATTATTACCGACCCGCTAGTGCCTCACGATTTAAAGTAGGCATAGATGAGACCGGACTACCGACCGTCTGGCAAAATAAAGTTGTTTGTCCCTCTGTAGCCCAACGTAATTTTTCTTTCGCAGTATCCAAGGGGGTCGATCCATTTTCGATTGAGGGCGCTGTCAATATACCTTATACCATTCACGACCAATTAGTCACACTGAAGCAACACGATACTCATATTCCGGTCGGTAGCTGGCGATCGGTCGGCAGCAGTCATAACGGTTTTTATGTTGAAAGTATGATGGATGTGATTGCCGTCGCCGGTGGACAGGACCCATTCTCTCTTCGTCGTCGATTACTTCAACAGCAGCCACGCTTCTTAAAGGTACTGGATGTTTTGGAGAAGCAGTCAGAATGGCAAGAGAAACCGGCTACTAATCGTTTTCGAGGTATGGCAATTCATAAGAGTTTCGCCTCTATCGTCGGTGAGGTAGCAGAAATATCCGTCTCTGACAGCGGCGTAGTTACCGTGCACAAAATGACGTGCGTCGTTGATTGCGGTCGAGTGGTGAACCCAAGAATTATAGAAGCTCAAATGGAGGGTTCCATGATTGATGGTTTGACAGCCGCATTGCGCGGAGGTATCCGCATAAAAAATGGCAAAGTCGAGCAAACAAATTTTGATACTTATAAACTAATGCGTCTGAAAGAAGTACCCGAGATGGCCGTTCACATTATCGAGAACGACGAAGCCCCCGGTGGAGTAGGCGAACCAGCGGTTCCACCAAGTATGCCCGCATTAGTAAATGCACTGTATTGTGCATCTGGTAAGCGCGTTACGTCATTGCCTATTGAAGTCGCGTAAAGCGCCTAGGCAATCTGGCTGGCATACCTTTTCCCGCAGCCTGTCGGTGCTTTGACAACCGACAGGCTGCGGTCGAGCTGACAGGTAGTAAGGTGACCAGGGATCTACTTATTTACTTGGCTGTGCCTGTCCATCTTTTTCCTCTCTAATGCTCGTCGGCATTTCCCAGTTAGGTGAGTTTGATATACACTAATCACAATTGGAGTCGCCACCACGAGTAAGAAAATGCCTTTAGTTCAATTGACTTATGCCAGCAGCATTGCGGACGGAGTTAACGTTGGAGATATTAAAACCATGGTGGCACAGGCGTCGAAAAAAAATGAAAGCGCAAACATCACTGGGTTTCTGTGCGCCAATTTAAAGTTCTTTATGCAGTGTCTGGAAGGTGAAAGAGAGAGTGTGAGTGACCTTTATCTAAGAATTGTGCGAGATACACGCCACCACACAGTTACCCTAATAAAATGTAGTGAAATTGAGCAACGTGTTTTTGGTGACTGGAGTATGGGTGTCATCACTCAAGTCGACTCCCATAAAGATTTGATCAAACAGTACAATCGCGATCAGTCATTTAATCCCTATGTTTTTCAACCTTCAGACTGCATCACATTTTTGCATCAGCTATCACATATTCGTAAAGGTCGTTAAACCTAGATCATCCGTTTCTCCCGGTACTCTTTGCTAATCTCAATGGGCGTAGCGAATAGTGTCGAATACGTTCTATCGGCCTTTACTCATTACTGGACTAGTGAAATAGTCTTCAGCTGAGCGCCGAGGAACATGGGTTGTTGAGACACCAGCAGGATCGGGCTAGACTGCCTCCTCTGCCAAGCGAACTGCAAATCGACTGTTTACGCACAAACAGAAGCATGTTAATGTCAAATAAAGGGGTGACGTTGGGGGTTTTTGGAAACCCAGGATATCCTAATTTCCCCGATCTCTGTTCTGGAAAATATAGACGGTTCCTCATAAACTGAAATAGACCTAGAGCAGTTGAAGTAGTTAAGTAGTTGAAGTAGTTGAAGTAGTTGAAGTAGTTGAAGTAGTGCCATTGTTTTAAAACTCGAAATTGTTAAGCCAAACTATCACAGCAATAGTACTCTGCTGCCTGGTAATATTCTTCTCTTTTTACACCCTGAACCAAATCAAACACGAAACGCAAAGCAATATGCACAAGTCATTGTATGTGCTAATGGGCACCGTCCAAGAGCCTTATCGCAGGTTAATCAGTCAGCGATAAATACATCCATCGATTCTTGCCTGTGTACTCCCCCACACAATCGTTAACCGCCGCCCTCTTGGCCGAAAGAACTCAAACTCAAACTCAAGCAACGACCGGCTCCCCATCGCTAACACAACTGCGCAAAATGTTTAGGCCCAAACTGGCGAAAATGACGACAAAGAATTTTTTATTATAAGCCCTAATCGCATCAATATCGCTTCTATGCGAGATTTAAACCTCGGTTAAGTTGACCTTATACAGCTGTCACAACCGCCTTTACTCAACAAGGCGTTTTCAGGCTCACCAATCTTCGTCCCCACCCTTTCATCAGATGTACTGTTATTAGATGTACTGGTATTAGATGAAAACAACTTACTGGTAGATCGCTCACCAACCATGTTTGTTTTGTCACCGATTCATTCTGTGAAAAGTCCTGAAAAAGTCATTGCGTGCTGGCACTTCGAATCGATGCGAAAACCCA
>JBLHNZ010000200.1:0-7080 GCA_047623245.1 Oceanicoccus sp.
TGCGTCAAATTTGCTTATTGTTGAAACTGAAAAACTAGCCCAAAAAATCGCATCAAAATCTAACACGGCAATTGAGCTCGGAAAGAAGGCATTTTATCAGCAGATAGATATGCCGATTGAAGATGCCTACGCGTTTGCGACAGAGAGAATGATAGAAGCTCATAGCACCGCAGATTCCGCCGAGGGTATTAGGGCCTTTTTCGAAAAGCGCGAGCCGAAATGGGGCGGGCGTTGAGTATTAAGCCACTTACGTTAGATTCAGAAATCGCTGGTTTGTTGCGCAATACGAAATCGATCGCGCTAGAAATTGCGAGTTCAAAGCAGCACAGAGACTCGCACAAAATTTTACGTTTTCTGATTGACTATGGATACGACGTATATCCGATTAATCCTGCATATCAAGGCATGGAGATTGCGGGTCGAACCGTGTATGCGAATATCTCAGATGTGCCGGTTGCCATCGATCTGGTGGATATTTTTCGGCGTTCTGAAAGCGTCATGCCTATTGTGAGTGCGGCTATTAAAAAAGATGCTAAGGCGATTTGGATGCAACTCGGGGTCGTTAACGACGAAGCTGCTGCTCTGGCCAATGCGGCGGGCTTGCAAGTGGTGATGGATCGCTGTCCAGCTATAGACATCCCGCGCTACCAGTCTTTAGGTTTACTCTAAGTAGGTTTTATCTAAAATTTCCAGCAGAGGTTTTTCTGAAAAGTGTCGAAGGTTAACCTGTAAACTCGAGAATAGTTTTACCGTCATCTCCGGCACTTCTATGGCTAACAGGAACACAATTCTCTCGTTCTGTTAATTGGAAACGCATTGCGGCAGAGATAAAAAAGTCACCCGACTTCTCCCCTTCCCTACAACGAGAGCCAGAGGTTATACCAGTATTTTTTTCAAGCTCGCCCAGCGCAATTATGAAAAAGAAGACGGTTGATTCTGGTGGTCAGTGATGTAGTTTCTGATATTAAAATTGACTATCATCATAATTAGAAGGTGTTTTTTGTCAGGCGATCTCGAGCAATGAGTGGATAATGCTGTGACAATACAATGTGACAGAGCACGAGCGGCGGTCATTAATAATGTTTTTGAACGAAGGGAGTCAACGAGCCGACTCTCGCTAAGGTGACTACGAATAAGTTGATTGGGTACTGATTCACTCAGTTTATATCCTAATGTTTGCAAATTTGAAGAAAGATGCTGCTAACACTGCAATTTTGCTCGGAAAAAGACGGTTGGAGAAAACCAAAAAATGACAAAGGAGTAAAGCCTTTAAAGCCATTCGTCAGTATACTTTTAGAAAACCTGAGGTCTTACAAGTTGAAGATGTTCCCGATCCGCAGGCAGGAATCGGTCAAGTCGTCGTGCGTTTGCATGCCGTTGGCATTAACCCAGTTGAAACGTCCACGGTGCCAGCGGCACGGTGGGCATTGCAGCGGTACAACTTGCACGGGCTGCGGGCTTGCAGGTCATCGGTAGCGCTGGCACTGACCGAGGGCTCGATCTGGTTTTAGAACAGGGAGCGCATCACGTTTTGGATCATACCGAGGAAGGGTCCCTGGCTGAGCTAAACGCACTGACCGCTGGCAAAGGGGTCAATGTTATATTGGAGAGGCTTGCGAAGGTCAATCTGGGTAATGACCTTAACTTTTTAGCGCGAGGCGGTCGAGTGCTGCCCATCGGTAATCGCGGCGGGAACAGTCAAGGACACGTTGAAATTAACCCGAGGGCAGTGATGGTCAGAGACGAAGATATATTGGGTATGACGCTTTATAATGCCTCGGCACAGCAACAAAAAGGCTTTCGCGCGGCTATTGTCGCAGGCCTGGCTAACGCTACATTACAACCGGTGATTGGCCAGGAATTTTCTCTAGAAGAGGTGGTTAAAGCCCATCACGCAGTGATTGACAATCGAGCGTATGGAAAAATCGTGCTAATTCCATAGGCTGAACATAGTGTTTTTTAGCAAGGGCCGTCTCGTAAGCTTACTCGAGCTTTGCATACGGATGGGGTGATATGAAGTTTCAATCAATTGATAAAAAGGTAATCGTGAGATGTTCCAGCAGCAAGAGCGAATGATGTGGCTTCAATGTGATCTATCTCTATTGATAGATGGAGAGAGTCCCTAATGAATAAATTTGCTCTATTGTTCATATTTTTCACGGCCTTATTAGACTCGATTGGGTTCGGCATCATCATCCCTGTTTTGCCCAGTCTCCTTGCTGAAATTACCGGTGAAACACTGTCTATTACTGTGCGTTATAGCGGCTGGTTAATGTTCGTTTTTGCGATTATGCAGTTTTTCTTTTCCCCTCTTGTTGGCAACCTTTCGGACCGCTACGGCAGAAGGCCCGTTTTATTGTTATCGCTTTTTGTTATGGGCGTGAACTATATCATTATGGGTTCGGCAGAAAGTTTACTCGTGTTATTTATAGGTCGAATAATCTCCGGTCTTGGCGCTTCAACAATGAGTACTTGTAATGCTTACATTGCCGATATTAGTCCAATGGCGCAGCGCGCTCAGAATTTTGGTGTCATCGGAGCCGCTTTTGGTATGGGTTTTGTCATCGGTCCCGTTATTGGCGGTTTTCTTGGAGAATATGGATTGCGTGTGCCCTTTTATGCGGCGGGCATTATTACCTTTTCCAATATGTTGTTCGGTTTTTTTGTTTTAAAGGAATCTTTAGGCAAGGAGAATAGGCGGCCTTTCGAACTAAAGCGGGCAAATCCAATGGGCACATTGCTGCAGCTTCGCGTGTTCCCTGTTGTCATCGGAATTTTGAGCGTGATGTTTCTTATTAACTTGGGTCATCATGTTCTCCCAGCTACCTGGAGCTTTTGGGCTATTGAAAAATTCGATTGGTCGCCGAAGGAAATAGGCTATTCCCTTGGTTTTATTGGCGTAGGTATGGTGCTGGTGCAAGGTTTCCTCATTCGTTGGGTATTGCCTAAAGTGGGTATCCGTTTTGCTGGTACTGTAGGGATGCTGTTTAGCATCGCAGCGTTCATGGGATACGCATTGGCGAGTCAGTCGTGGATGGTATACGTCGCCTTGGTACCCGGCGCGCTTGCGGGCTTAAGCGGTCCGGCCATTCAGGGTATTGCATCAAGTCAGGTCGGGGCTGATCAGCAGGGTGAACTGCAAGGAGGTCTTTCGAGTATGATGAGCCTTACGTCGATTATGAGCCCGTTGATGATGACCCAAATATTTGGTTTTTTTACTTCTACAGCGGCACCGATTTATTTCCCTGGAGCGGCATTCATGGTCGCGGCAATACTCACGGCAATAGGGTTAGTCTTGTTTCTAAAAACGACGGCGGGAATGCCGCGACATTTACACAGCGAAAGCGAATGAAAGTTGCGAGTCGTTTGTCGACGGCCAAGGATGTATTTTCATTGTAGGTCGTCAATTTTAGGAGGCGCCGATATTAGTTTTTATGCGCTATTTTCCGTTTTGGATTGCAGGACAAGTGACGACGTTAATGTTGGAAACCATCCGGAGATTTCTAATAAGTGTATCGTTCCGGACAACGGGTGTTTCACTACTGGCGTATAATAAAACCTGATCAGTCCTAGCGTAGTTGTCGACTCATAAGTCATTACTTTTCCTTTTAAATAGCGGTAAAAAATGAATCCGAAGGAATCATCAAGTTCGCCGGAGCGCAGCGACTCTGTCTCTGGCGAACGCAGCGGCAAAAGACCACCGGCCGGAATCATCTTCTTTACCGAAGGACCTATCGGCCAACATATCATTCGTATGGCGATTCCGATGACCTGGGGTATGTTAGCGTCGGTACTCGCGGCTCTTGCCGATACCTATTTTTTGGCGCAGCTAGGTACAGCGCATCTTGCTGCTATCACCTTTACCTTTCCAGTGGTAATGCTGGTCATGAACTTGTCGCTGGGCTTAGCAAGTGGATTTTCTTCTCTTCTGGCGAGAGCCTTGGGCGAGGGAAATATGATCAAGGTCGAGAATTTAACTATCTCGGCAATGTTAATGTCAGCGGCAATCATTTTTGCTTTGAGTATCGTTGGTTACTTGACTATTGACCCGCTGTTCACCGCACTGGGAGCAGGTGAACAAACATTGCCACTGATTCGGGATTTCATGAGTATTTGGTATTTCTCTATGATTCTCGTGGTAACGCCGATCATTGGCAACTTCGCTCTTCGGGCGACTGGTAATCCAAAAACGGCCAGTTATGTAATGATCGTTTCTGCCTTGGTTAACGTGCTGCTAGACCCGATCTTTATTTTTGGATTTGGGTTCATCCCTGAAATGGGTATCAAGGGTGCGGCGCTGGCCGGCGTGGTTTCCCGACTAGCGGCCTTCTTAGTCATGCTTTACATGTTGACTTATCGCACTCGCCTTATCACTTTCAAGCTGCCTGCCTTGAAAACGATGTTTGAGTCGTGGAAGGAAATATTTCATATCGGAGCCCCGCTTGCGCTGACTAATATGGTGACTCCACTCTCCGCTGCATTGGTGACACGCTTGCTTGCGCAGTACGGTGAAAATATTGTCGCGGGTTTTGGTATAGCGGCGCGTATCGAAGCATTAGCTATTATTCCCCTGATTGCCGTCGGTTCAAGTTTTGGTCCCATTTCTGGGCAAAACTTTGGTGCTGCAAAATATGCAAGAATTGTTGAATTACTTAAATATGGATTCATCTTTGCTGCGCTATATGGTGTTAGTTGTACCGTCTTAATGGCGATTTTTCACCAGAGTCTTCCGGGTTTTTTCAACTCTAATCCGGAGGTCGTTTACACCGCTGGCCTCTATCTGCTGGTTGTTCCTGTCGGTTTTATGGGCCTTGGCATCACCATGGTTGTGGGAGCGAGCTTTACGGGCATGGGGAATCCAAAGCCATCGATGCTTATGTCGTTGCTGCGTTTGTCAGTCGTTTATTTACCGCTAGCTTATATTGGTTCAATACTATTTGGACCCGTGGGAATTTTTGGAGCAAATGCTCTTGCCAATTTGAGTGTTGCCTTAGGCGCAGGGGTATTTATCGCTTTTCAGGCACGCAAAGCTGTTGTAGCGGGTAAAATAGACCGTTCCACGGTTTCTCTGCTTGTTCCAAAAGCGCTTGTTAGCGAAGTGGCTTTGAACGGTAGTATTCTCGATAAGACAAATACGGCAAACAAGGATTAATCAAAAGAGTAAACAGGGCTGGAATCGAATACGCCTAGAGTGCACGGCCACGGCGAAAGACGATGGTCTGGCTGTAATCCGATGGTCGCTTCTCAAGTGCATCCGGCGATGATCCCTTGGTCGTGCAGGCGTCCAATTTCTCCGCTACTTAAACCTAAGCTGTCAGCCAATATCTCATCGGTGTGCTGACCTAGCATTGGCGCGGCGCGAACAGTTTGGCGTTCGACGGCACCAAACCCGAGAGGGTTTCCCGGCATCAAATACGAGCCTATACCCGGTTGTTCTACCATATCAAAAAGCGGATTGTTGGCTGAGCAGTCCGGATCATTTTCGACGAGCTCGGTAACGGTTTGGTATATCCCCCAACACACGCCATTGTTATCGAGTTTACGCTCTACGTCTGCGAAAAGACGATTCGAAAACCAAGGTTCCAACAATGCGCTTAAGCGCTCACGTCCTTGAAATCGATCGCCTTCGCGATCAAAATCCAAGCCTAAAGATTTGGACAAAGCGGCCGCCTCAGCTCCGAGATCCGTTGCCTTGAGTATAGACTTCCATTGGCTCAGACTAACTCCGACTATCATTACTCTGGTGTCATCTTTACAGCAAAAATCTCGTCCGAACGTACCAAAAATATGATTACCTAAAGGTTCGCGTTTGGCTCCGTTTATTGTAACGTCTGCGATATAGCCAAGGTTACCTACCGTAGCCAAGGCAACGTCTTCCAAGGCCAACCTAACCATTTGACCTTCGCCACTTATACGTCGATGTCGCTCTGCGGCTAATAAACCCAAGGCTATCTGCTGGCCGGCTATAACGTCCCAAGCCGGTAGTGGGTTATTGATAGGCTGCCGATTAGAATAAGAGCTTGCCGACTCGGTGTTAGAGGGGTCGCTGTTGCCAGTGAGAAACGGGAAACCGACTTTACTGTTGACCGTATAGTCCAGGGCACTGCCACCGTGACGGTCTCCGGTGAGATTTAGATAGATCAGGTCGGCTCTATGTTGGCGTAATTTTTCGTAATCAAGCCAGCCGCGTGCGGGAAAGTTGGTTAAAAATAGGCCTGCCTCAGGGCCCGGTGCGGTAATAAGGCGAGTTAACAATTGCTGGCCTTCGGGTCGCCGGATGTCCACTGCAATCGAGCGTTTTCCTTTGTTGAGACTGTGCCAATACAAACTCTTTTGGTCGGAGGTTATAGGCCATCGGTGATAATCTATACCTCCTCCAATAGGATCAAAACGAATGACATCTGCGCCCAATTGCGCCAGCGTCATTCCACCAGAGGGAGCAGCGACAAAGGCGCTTCCCTCTACGACTCTTAACCCCGAAAGAATATTTTGCATAGTACCTCTTGGTTGGCGCGATGGTAGTTTGGTGGTTACCCAATGGGGTTCAAAATCTCGTTTTAGTTTCCCATGAGGCAGTTGAACTTAGGCGTTCGCTATTAAATCTCGTGCGATAACTTTTAACGCCAATGTTTCTTCAGCGCCCTCAAAAATGGATAATACTCGAGCATCGACAAAATAACGGCTGACGGGGCTTTCTTCCGCATAACCCATGCCGCCATGAATCTGTAAGGCTTCACGGCTTATCCATTCGGCCGCGCGGCAGGTGAATAATTTTACTAGACTGGCTTCCATCTTACCGCCCCCCTCGTCCATCATTTTTGCGACAGCGTAACTGAACTGACGCGACGCAGTTAAGGCGCCAATCATCCGGCCCAACTTTACTTGGGTTAATTGGTAATCGCCTAACGCTGCGCCAAAAACATTTCTGTTGTTTGCGTAAGAGAGAGCCTGTTCAATTGCTGCCTGCATAACTCCTGTGGCCCGTGCCGCTGTTTGAATACGACCGCCCGAAAAACCAGCCATAATGTGGTAAAACCCTTTGCCCTCGCCTTCTTCACCGCCTAATAGATGGTCACTCGC